>JAJUHG010000033.1 GCA_029267995.1 Micrococcales bacterium | reverse complement strand
TCCACGCGGCGGGGGCTCGGTCTCCTTCTGGGCGAGGAACAGCAGACCTCCCCCGACGATCGCGAGGCCCGCGACGATGAGCGCGGCCTGGGGCGCGACCGCGGTCGCGAGGAGGGTCGCGACGACGGGCCCGACCACGAACACGAGCTCGTCGAGCACCGACTCGAGCGAGTAGGCGGTGTGCAGCTGCGCGGGGTCCTTGACCAGGTGCGACCACCGGGCGCGCACGAGCGCGCCGATCGAGCCGCCGGTCGCGCCCGCGAGGGCACCGAAGATGTACAGGACCCACTCGGGGGCGCGCGCGGTCGCGGCGGCGACGAGGCCGCCGATCGACAGCGCGGAGACGATCACAGCGGGCCGCATGACGAGCGCCTGGCCGAAGCGGTCGACGAGCTTGGAGACCTGCGGCGAGCAGATCGAGTACACGATGATGTTGACCGACACGACGCGCCCGGCCATCGCGTAGTCGCCACGCTCGGGGGAGCCGTACAGGGTCGAGACCATGAGCACGATCCCGAGGCCCAGCATCGACATGTGGAGCCGGGCGACCACTCCCGTGAGGGAGAACGCGAGAGCGCCGGGGAGGCTCAGCACGGCGCGGTAGGGGGCAAGCACGATCCTCATGGTCGCACGCGGGAACGACACTGATCGAACCGATTCGGACACGTGCGTCCGAGATCACGTCCCGCGCGTGCTCGTGCGCCGCACGGCGCCCGTCCCGGGCCGACGACGGCGCGTCGTCGGCGGCAGCTCAGGAGCCGAGCGCGGCGGCGACGATCTCGCGCATCTCGGCCTGCACGAGGGCGAGGTGCTCGGGGGACTCGAAGGACTCGGCATAGATCTTGTACACGTTCTCGGTGCCCGAGGGTCGGGCGGCCGCCCACGCGGAAGCGGTCGTGATCTTGAGCCCGCCGATCGCCGCACCGTTGCCGGGCGCCTCGGTGAGCCGCGCGGTGATCGGGTGGCCTGCGAGCTCGGTCGAGGTCACCTGCGCGGGGGAGAGCCGGGCGAGCGCGGCCTTCTCCTCGAGCGTCGCGGGGGCGTCGACGCGCGCGTACCAGGACTGCCCGTGCCGCTCGACGAGCCCGCCGTGCAGCTCGGACGGGGTGTGGCCGGTCCGCGCGATGATCTCGGCCGCGAGCAGGGCGAGCAGGATGCCGTCCTTGTCCGTGGTCCACACGGTGCCGTCCTGGCGCAGGAACGACGCCCCCGCGGACTCCTCGCCCCCGAAGCCGACCGAGCCGTCGAGCAGGCCGGGCACGAACCACTTGAAGCCGACCGGGACCTCGACGAGCGGGCGGCCCAGGTCGGCGGCGACCCGGTCGATGAGCGCGGAGGAGACGAGCGTCTTGCCGACCGCGGCCTGCGGCGACCAGCCCGGTCGTGCGCCCGAGAACAGGTAGCTGATCGCGACCGCCAGGAAGTGGTTGGGGTTCATGAGCCCGCCGTCGGGGGTCACGATGCCGTGCCGGTCGGCGTCGGCGTCGTTGCCGGTCGCGACGTCGTAGGGGGCGTCGGCGCCCATCTGACGCACGAGCGAGGCCATCGCGGACGGCGAGGAGCAGTCCATGCGGATCTTGCCGTCCCAGTCGAGCGTCATGAACGCCCAGCGCGGGTCGACCGTGGGGTTGACGACCGTGAGGTCGAGGTCGTAGCGCTCGGCGATCGCCCCCCAGTACTCGACCGCGGCTCCGCCGAGCGGGTCTGCGCCGATGCGCACGCCCGCGGCGCGGATCGCCTCGAGGTCGAGCACGCTCGGCAGCTCGGCGACGTAGGACTCGAGGTAGTCGTGGCGCGCCGTCGTCGGCGCCGCGAGGGCCTGCTCGAGGGTCACCCGGCGCACCGCGCCGACCCCGTTCGCGAGGATCTCGTTCGCGCGTGCGGCGATCCAGCTCGTCGCGTCGGAGTCGGCCGGGCCGCCGTGCGGGGGGTTGTACTTGAAGCCGCCGTCGCGCGGGGGGTTGTGCGAGGGGGTCACGACGATCCCGTCCGCGAGGCCGCCGCCTGCTCCCGTCGTGCGGACCCCGGCCGCGGTCCCCGCACCGTTGTGCCGCAGGATCGCGCGGGACACCGCCGGGGTGGGTGTGTACGCCTCGCGCGCATCGATATGTACATCGACCTCGGCGGCGGCGAGCACCTCGAGCGCCGTCTGCCACGCGGGGAGCGAGAGCGCGTGCGTGTCCCGCCCGATGTACAGCGGGCCGTCGATCCCCTGGGCGCGCCGGTACTCGACGATCGCGGCGGTGGTCGCGACGATGTGCGCCTCGTTGAAGGCCCCGTCGAGGCTCGAGCCGCGGTGCCCCGAGGTCCCGAAGGTCACCCGCTGGGCCGGGTCGTCGAGATCGGGGGTGCGGTCGTAGTACGCCCCGAGCAGGGCGTCGAGGTCGACGAGGTCTTCCGGCTGGGCGGGGGTTCCGGCGCGAGGATCCATACGGACAAGTCAACCACCCGGTGCACGTCGGGGCCCTGGGCACGAGTACCCTGCGGTGCCATGGTGAAGAACTCCGTCGACTTCGTCCTGCGTCCCTTCGAGGGGCTCCCCGTCGAGGCTGACCTCGTCGCGATCCGCGAGGTCGTGCCCTCGGCGACGATCAAGGTGCGTACGACGAAGGAGCACGGCGCCCGCGAGGTCCTGCTCACGACGATCCTGCCTGCAGGGTGGGCCGCGTTGCACCGCTCGGACGGTGTGCTGCTCGTGGCCCTGCAGACGACGGCGGGCTCGGGTGACGCGAGCCGGGACGTCGCGCAGGTGCTCCTCGAGGCCCTCGAGCTCGAGGAGGGCACCCCGCTCGAGCAGCCGCCTGTGCCGACCCCGGGGCCGCGTCTGCAGGACGTGCTCGACCTCGACGGTCCCTTCGAGGTCACGGTGCTCGACGGATTCGACCACTGGCTCGCGGACGACGCCGAGCGCACGGCCGAGATCGAGGCGGCGCTCGAGGAGGAGAACGCGACGATCATCCCGACCGTCAAGCTCTCCTCGGTCGAGTCCGCGTACTGGTGCCGCATGGGCGGCAAGGAGTTCCTGCGCTGGGCGCAGACGGTCGACGACGACGCGCTCCTCGACGGCCTCGCCCGGCTGCACGCGAAGCGCGCCTCGGCGATCGGTGACGCGCGGTTCATCGGTGCGTTCCGGGCGTGCGGGATCGTGATCCCGGTGTGGGAGCTGCCGCGCGGGACCGAGGCCGCCGACATCGAGGACGCGGTCGCGGAGTACTGGCCGCGCTTCGCCGAGGCCCTCGGGTCGACCGAGCCGCTCACCGCGGACGAGCGCCGCGCGCGCGGGGGTCTCGTCGCGCGTCAGGTCACCTTGCGCTGAGCCGTCCTGCCCTGCGTCCGCCGACGGCGGCATGGCCCGGACGACGGCGTCCGTCTCACCCGGTGCGCGGGGTGTCGCACGGGAGGCGCGTCGCCCGTGTCCCACTAGGCTTGGGGCGTGGGCCCAGCGGAGGATCGACCTGACGAGCAGCAGGCCGAGACGTCTGCCGAGGGCGCCACGACGCCCCCGCGCAAGGGGCCCGCGAAGAAGGGGGCCGCCAAGGCCGCGAAGAAGGTCGCGCCCGCCAAGAAGCCGGGCCCGGAGGAGGCCGCGACCGAGCCCGGGAGTCCGCAGAAGGCCGCCGCGGAGCCCGCGAAGAAGGCCGCACCCACGAAGAGGGCGCGCCCGCAGAAGGCCACGGCCCAGCCCGCAGACGCACCGGCGAAAAAGGCGACCGCGAAGAAGGCGGCCGCGAAGAAGTCTGCGGACCCAGAGGCTCGCGCGCGCAAGAGCGCCGCGAGCCCGGGGTCGCCCGACGGTCCCACCGCCAAGAAGGGTGCCGCGAAGAAGTCGGCCGCGAAGAGGACGACCGCGAAGAAGGCTCCCGGGAAGGACGCTCCCGACGGGGCGACACCCCGGGAGGCCACCGCCAGGCAGAGGTCGGGCACGGCCATGACCGAGCCGCCTGCCGAGCAGCGACCGAGCCCCGGACGGCTGGCCGCCGAGCCGGCTCGCGATGCCTCGCCCGGTCCGAGCCAGACTCCCCGGGACGAGGCCGCGCCCGTCGAGGCGAAGCCCGCCCGGACCCGCCGTCGGGGCGGACGGTTCCGCCGCCCCGAGATCGTCTCGCAGCCCACGACCTCGCCCATCCCCAAGGTCCCCACGCGCGACCCGCGCCGCCTTCAGCAACGGGTCGCGGTGATCATCCCCGCGAAGAACGAGGCGCGCCGGATCGCCGCGACGGTCCGCTCGGCCAAGTCGATCCCGCAGGTCGACCTCGTGCTCGTGGTCGACGACGGCTCCGAGGACGACACCCAGCACCGCGCCCGGGAGGCGGGCGCCGTCGTCGTGCGGCACTCGCACAACCGGGGCAAGGCCGCCGCGATGGAGACCGGGGCGGCCGTGGTCGCGATGCGCGACACCCCTGAGCGCCCCCCGCGGCTCCTGCTGTTCATCGACGCGGACCTCGGCGAGACGGCCGTCAACACCGCGCCCCTCATCCCGCCGGTCGCCGAGCACGCCGCGGACTTCTCGATCGCGCTCCTGCCGCCCCAGGCGGGCGCGGGTGGCCGCGGCCTCGTCGTGAACGCCGCACGCCGCGGCATCGCGAGGCTCACCGGCTGGGCACCGACCCAGCCGCTGTCGGGGATGCGCTGCCTGACCCGTGCGGCGTTCGAGGCCGCGACGCCGCTCGCGCGCGGCTGGGGCGTCGAGACGGGCATGACGATCGATCTGCTGCGTCAGGGCTTCGTCGCGGTCGAGGTCCCGTGCGACCTGCGCCACCGCCCCTCCGGCAACGACCTCGGCGGCACGCTGCACCGGGCTGCGCAGTACCGCGACGTCAAGCTCGCGCTCGCGGCACGGCAGCTGCGCTCCGCGGCCGAGGTCGTCACGCGGGGACCCGCGTCAGGGCGCTGAGACCCGCTCCCGGGCGCCGCGCCACGCGGCGAGCGTCGCGACGAGCAGGGGCACCGCGAGCGACATGCCGATCGCGGGGATCACGACGCCCGAGTCGTTGACCGCGAACCCGATCGCGAGCCCCGTCGCGGCGGCCGGGAGCACGAGCCGCAGCGCTGGCAGGTCGGCGCTTGCGGCCGCGAGCAGCCCGCGTCCTGCGCGGTTCGCGCCCGAGCGGTCGGGCCGGCCCACGAGCCACACGACGAGCGCGATCCCCGCCCCGACGAGCAGCACGAGCCACGAGCTCGTGAGGATCGTGAGGTTCTGGCCGAGCTTGCGCCACACGACGTCGCCGAGGCCGCCGTCGAGCACGGTCTGGACGAAGCGCCCCAGGTGCGTGCGGTCCGCCTCGGGCCGGGTCCAGTCGACGACCGCGAACGCCGAGACGACGAGCACCCCCGCGCCGAGCACGACGAGCAGCCGGCGCCACGACACGCGCACCCCGGCGACCCGCAGCGCGAGCACCGTGAACGCGGGCACGAGCGCGGGCGGCCCGCCGAAGTCTGAGCCGAGCCCGGGCATCCCGTCCACGACCGTCACGACCGCGCCCGTCACCGCGACGAGCCCGACCGCCGCGGCGCGCCTGCCCCGGGCCGCGAGCGCATGCCCCGCGACCGCCGCGACCGCGAGCGAGGACACCATGAGCAGTGCGAACGCCGAGTTGTTGAGCCCGTAGAACCGGCCTGCGACGAGCGGGTGGACGCCCATGGGTGAGCCGAGCTGGAGGCGCGAGCCGGTCAGGACGTCGGCCAGGATCGTCACCGCGGTCACCCCCGCGACGACCGTGAGCGGGCCGAGCGGGTGCCTGCGCCACGGCCCGAGCAGGGCGAGGCCCGCGAGCACCGCGACGAAGCTCGCGACCGCGAGGTACAGCCCCGTGCCGCCCGCACGCCACCACGGCAGCAGGTTCGCGAGGAAGGTCGCGACGGGCAGCGCGCCGACCGCGGTGCCCGCGAGGCGCAGCGGGGCGTGCGGGCGCAGCCACACGACTGCGTAGAGGGCGAGGTTGACGACGATGAGGATCGTGAAGAAGGTCGGGGTGAGCGCCCGGATCGAGGTCGCGTGCCGGTCGAGGTCGACCATGCGGGCCACGCGGTCGCCCGCGGGCGAGGTTCCGGTCGCCGGGCTCCCGACGAGCGCGCCGGGCGGCGCGGTCCCCTCGAGGTCGAGCGCGCGCAGCACGGTCGGGGTGAGGTCCGTCGCGAGCACGTAGCCGTCCTGGCGCGTCGAGCCCGTACGCAGCACCGCGTCCTCGGCGACGCCGGCCAGGCCCCGTGCCGCGAGGACCCCGAGGTGAGGCCGGGCGCCGTCGTCGGCGAGCGAGACGAGGATCGAGGTGCGGGCCCCCGCGAGCGCTGGTGCGGCGGCCGCGGCGCGCTCCTCGACACGGGCAAGCTGCTCCGCGCGGTCCGCCCCGTCGAGCACGGCACCGAGATCCACGACCACGAGGTCCGCGCTCGTTCCCGTGAGCGCCGCGGTGAGCGCGGCGGGTTCCGAGGGCACAGGCTCGTGCTCGCCGACGACGACGCCGTCCTGGCCCGCGAGCGCGATCGCCGCACCAGGGCCCACCGCGAGCGTCTCGAGCCCGTGCTCCCGGACGACCTCGCCAAGCAGGCCGAGGCGCGAGCCGTAGGCGTGCGCGTCCCGCTCGGCGACGTAGACCTCCCAGCGCGGCACGGCGCCGCCGTCGGACGGCTCGGCGAGCTCGCGGCAGCCCGCCTCGGGCAGGGCGTCGCCCGCGCGGTTGCCCGCTCCGAGCGCGAGCCACCCGTCCGCGGGGCATGAGACGGTGCGCACCGACCGGGTCACGAGCGAGCCCGTGGCGCCTCCCGTCGCGAGCTCCCACAGAGCGGGCGTCGACGCGGGGTCGAGGTCCGCCCAGCGCACCCCGCTCGTGCCGAGCACGACCACGGGGCCTGCGGCGTCGTCGGGCAGCGCGGCGCCGTCGGGACGCGCGAGGTGCTCGGAGAGCGCGGGGTCCTCGGAGAGCGCGTGGCTCGCCGCCGAGGCACCCGCCCCGCAGGACAGGGCGAGCAGCACACCGACGACGACGGTGCGCACGGCACGGGAGACGGACACCTCGTCAGCGTAGGGCGCACGGCCCGGTGCGGGGCAGCGGTGCACGCGCCCCGCCCAGGGCCTTCACACGGTGCCCCGCCCGTGGACACCCGCGACGGCGATGCACCCCGGGGCAACTAGGCTCACAAGGTCCCGTCCATCGCAGGAGCACCCATGAGCACGTCCCAGCCGCGCCACCGCTACGCCTACCTCGGCCCCGCGGGGACCTTCACCGAGGCCGCGCTGCGCCAGGTCGCGAGCCCCGAGGATGCCGAGTACCTCCCGCAGGTCGGCGTGGTCGCGGCCCTCGAGGCGGTGCGCACGGGCGAGGCCGACTACGCCGTCGTCCCGATCGAGAACTCGGTCGAGGGCGGGGTCTCCGCGACGCTCGACACCCTTGCGGGGGGCGAGTCGCTCGTGCTGCTGCGCGAGATGCTCGTCCCCGTGAGCTTCGTGCTCGCGGCCCGGCCCGGCACGCGCCTCGCGGACGTGCGCCGCGTCGCGACCCACCCGCACGCATGGGCCCAGTGCCGCGTGTGGACCTCACGCAACCTGCCCGAGGCGGTGCACGTGCCAGCGACCTCGACCGCCGCGGCCGGTGCGGCGCTCGCGGACGGTGCGACCGACTTCGAGGCCGCGCTCGTCTCCCCGCTCACCGCCGAGCTGTACGGGCTCGAGACGCTCGCCGAGCACGTCGCGGACAACGAGTCCGCCGTGACCCGCTTCGTGCTCGTGGGCCGGCCCGGCGCGCTCCCCGAGCCCACGGGGGCGGACAAGACGACGCTCGTCGTGCACCTGCCGAGCAACAAGGCCGGCGCGCTGCTCGAGATGCTCGAGCAGTTCGCGGTGCGCGGCGTGAACCTCTCGCGCATCGAGTCCCGCCCGATCGGCGACTCGCTCGGTCGGTACTCCTTCTCGATCGACGCCGAGGGCCACATCGCCGAGGAGCGCGTCGCCGAGGCGCTCATGGGCCTGCACCGCATGTGCCCGTTCGTGAAGTTCCTCGGCTCTTACCCGCGCCTCGACGCGGTCGCGCCCGAGATCTGGCCCGGCGCGAGCGACGAAGCCTTCCGGGACGCCCGTGCCTGGGTCGAGGGGCTGCGCGGCGGGGCGGAGATCGCCTCGCGCGGCACGACCCCGCCCGCGCCCTAGCCGCGCGGACGCGCCGTCGTCAGTCGCTCAGGGGGCGAGGAGGCGCCGTCGTCGTCCCTACGGGGCGCGCACCACGAGCGCATGGTGCTCGACGCGCGCCGTAAGCCGCACCGCGCGCCCGAGCGGCTCGCCGTCGATCTGCAGCTCGACCGGACGGTCCGAGCTGATCTTGACCGTGCGCGAGCGCGTGTGGTCGATCCGACCCATCTTGGGCAGCTCGTTGCGCAGGCCCACGCCCTGGAGCACGACCTCCCCGAACAGCTGGACCCAGCCCGCGAGCCCGCCGCGCGTGTCGATCGCGGCGATGTCGAGCCAGCCGTCGTCGATCTCCGCGCCGGGCAGCAGCGTGAGCCCGCCCGGGAGCTTGCCGCAGTTGCCGAGCAGGAGGCTGCGCGCGCGCACCATGACCGCGGGACGGTCGTCGAGCTGGATCTGCAGACGCATGCGTCGCCCGTCGAGGTGCTTGGCCCCCGCGAGGAAGTAGGCCATCCACCCCACGCGGGACTTGAGCTCCTCGTCGGTGTCCTTGACCATCGCGGCGTCGAAACCCACGCCCGCGATCACGAGGAACATCTCGCCCTTGTCCTCGTTGTGCGCCTCGCGCGCGGGCTCGGAGGGCAGGTCCTCCTCGCGGCGCGGGGGGCGCACCCGCAACCAGCCCACGTCGATCGGGCGCGAGGAACCCTCGAGCGCGACCCGCAGCTGGTCCTCGAGGCGCGTGAGCGGGATGTCGAGGTTGCGCGCAAGCAGGTTGCCCGTCCCGAGCGGGACGATCCCCATCGGGGTACCCGTGCCGATGAGCGCCGCGGCGACCGCCCGCACCGTGCCGTCCCCGCCCACCGCGACGACCGCGCTCGCGCCCGCCTCGAGCGCCTTGCGCGCCTGGGCCGTACCAGCCTCTTCCGCGGTGGTCTCGAAGAACATCGGCTCGGGCAGGTACCGCTTGGCGCACGCGCGCAGCGCGGCCTCGCGCAGCTCGCCCGCGCGCGGCTTGGTCGGGTTGACCACGAACGCGACGGGGCCCCTTGTCGAGGGCGACGACGGCGCGCCGTCGTCGGCGACCGCGGGCAGCCGTGCGCGGCGCTGGACCCGCAACGCGAGGACGAGCGCCCCGACCGCGAGCACGACGGCGACGACGCTCAGCCACTCCTGCCACGCCATGCGCCCTACGGTACGCCGGGCACGCCCTCGCGGCCTGGGGAGATGGTCGCGGCGCGGGCGCGGCACGGCAACTAGGGTGGGAGCATGATCGATCTGCGAGCGCTGCGCGACGACCCCGAGACCTTCCGGGCGAGCCAGCGAGCCCGAGGTGCCGACGAGCACCTCGTCGACACGGTCCTCGACCTCGACGCCCGCCGCCGCGAGGCGCTCGCCGCGTTCGAGGCCAAGCGTGCCGAGCAGAAGTCGCTCGGCCGGCTCGTCGCGCAGGCTCAGGGCGAGGAGAAGACCGAGCTGCTCGCGCGCACCAAGGCGCTCGCGGCCGAGGTCAAGGCCCTCGAGGCCGAGGCGAGCGAGCTTGCGCAGCGCGCCGAGGCGGCCGCCTTCGAGATCCCCAACCTCGTGCTCGACGGCGTCCCGGCCGGCGGTGAGGACGACTACGCCGTGCTGCGCCACGTCGGCACCCCGCGCGACTTCGCGGCCGAGGGCGTCGAGGTGCGCGACCACCTCGCGATCGGCGAGGCGCTGCGCGCGATCGACACCGAGCGTGGTGCGAAGGTCTCCGGTTCGCGGTTCTACTTCCTCACCGGGATCGGTGCGCGCCTCGAGCTCGCGCTGCTCAACGCCGCGATGGACAAGGCCGTCGCCGCAGGCCTGACCCCGATGATCACCCCCACGCTCGTCAAGCCCGAGGCGATGGCCGGCACGGGCTTCCTCGGCGAGCACGCCGCGGAGGTCTACCACCTCCCGCAGGACGACCTGTACCTCGTGGGCACGAGCGAGGTCGCGCTCGCGGGCTACCACGCGGGCGAGATCCTTGACCTGTCGGACGGGCCCCTGCGCTACGCGGGCTGGTCGGCGTGCTACCGCCGCGAGGCCGGCTCGCACGGGCGGGACACGCGCGGCATCATCCGCGTGCACCAGTTCCACAAGGTCGAGATGTTCGTCTACGCCCGGCCCGAGGACGCCGAGGCCGAGCACGAGCGGATCCTCGCGTTCGAGGAGGAGATGCTCGACCTCGTCGAGCTGCCCTACCGCGTGATCGACACCGCGGCGGGCGACCTCGGCACGAGCGCTGCGCGCAAGTTCGACTGCGAGGCGTGGCTGCCGAGCCAGGAACGGTGGCTCGAGCTCACCTCGACCTCGAACTGCACGACCTTCCAGGCGCGCCGGCTCGGGGTGCGCGAGCGCACCGAGGACGGCTCGACGCGCATCGTCGCGACCCTCAACGGGACGCTCGCGACGACGCGCTGGATCGTCGCGCTCCTCGAGAACCACCAGCAGGCCGACGGCTCGGTGCGCGTCCCCGAGGGTCTGCGCCCGTACCTCGGGGGCCTCGAGGTCCTCACGCCCGTCGCATGACAGGCCCGTTCCTCGTCGCGCTCGACGTCGACGGCACGCTCATCAGCTACGACGGCGAGCTCTCGACCGACGTGCGTGGCGCGGTCGGTGACCTCGTCGCGGCGGGGCACCACGTCGTGATCGCGACGGGTCGCTCGGTGCACTCGACCGTGCCGATCTACCGCGCGCTCGACCTGACCGCAGGCTGGCTCGTGTGCTCGAACGGGGCCGTCACCGCGACGATCGACCCGCGCAGCGAGGCCGGCTGGCGCGCGCACGAGGTCGTGACCTTCGACCCGACCTTCGCGGTGCGCCTGCTCGTCGAGGAGTTCCCCGGCGTGCGTTTCGCGGTCGAGGAGCTCGGTGCGGGGTACCGCCTCAACGCACCGTTCCCCGACGGCGAGCTGAGCGGGCAGATCGAGGTGGTCGACCTCGACGAGCTGTGCTCGCGACCCGTGACGCGCCTCGTCGTGCGCGCCCCGGACCACACCGACGAGGAGTTCGACCGGGTCGTGGGGCGCCTCGGGCTGCACGACGTGACCTACTCGGTCGGCTACAACCGCTGGCTCGACATCGCCCCGGCGGGCATCTCGAAGGCGAGCGCGCTCGAGGCGGTGCGCCGCGAGCTCGACGTCGCCCCCGAGCGGACCGTCGCGGTCGGGGACGGGGGCAACGACCTCGAGATGCTCGGCTGGGCGGCACGCGGGGTCGCGATGGGCCACGCCGCGCGCGAGGTGCGCGCCGCGGCGGACGAGGTCACGGGCACGATCGACGACGACGGCCTCGTCCCGGTCCTGCGCTCGCTCGTGGGCCGACCTTGACAGCGGGAGCACAATCACGGCCATGAGGCCAGGCATCGAGGACGTCGCGCGTGAGGCCGGGGTCTCGACGGCCACGGTGTCGCGCGCGCTGCGCGGGCTGCCCAACGTCACGGACGCGACCCGGAGGCGGGTGCGCGCCGCGGCGGACCGGCTCGGCTACGTGCCCTCGCCCTCGGCCGCCTCGCTCGTCACGGGACGCACCCGCACGATCGCGGTGCTGTGCCCGTGGGTCAACCACTGGTTCTTCGCGAACGTCATCGAGGGTGCCGAGGTCGCGCTGCGGTCCGAGGGCTTCGACGTCCTGCTGCACACCTTCGACTCCTCACGGGCCCAGCCGCGCGAGCCGCTCGACCCCTCGCCGCTGCGGAGGCGCGTCGACGGGGTGCTCGTCCTGGGCGTCCCGCTGTACGACGAGGAGGTCCACGCGCTGCTCGAGCTTGGCCAGCCCGTGGTCCTGGTCGGGACGGGCTCGCAGGACGTCGTCACGGTGCGCCTCGACGACGTGCGCACGGGCCGCGAGGCGACCGAGCACCTGCTCGAGCTCGGCCACCGGCGCATCGGGCACCTCGAGGGCATGCCGGACGGCGTCGCGCGGTGGAACCCGGGTGTCCAGCGCCGCGAGGGCTGGCTCGCGGCGCTCGAGGCGCACGGCATCGAGCCCGAGCCGGGGTGGGCCGTGCAGGGGCGTTTCGACATCGCGACGGGGCGTGCCGCGCTGCACGAGCTGCTCGACCGGCACCCCGACGTCACGGCCGTGTTCGCGGCGAGCGACGAGATGGCGATGGGGGCCGTCATGGCCGCGCGCGACCGGGGGATCGAGATCGGCCGGGACCTGTCGCTCATCGGGGTGGACGGGCACGACGTGTGCGAGGTGCTCGGGCTGTCGACGATGGCCCAGCCCGCGCTCGAGCAGGGTCAGGTCGCCGCGACGATGCTCCTCGACATGATCACGGGGACCCCCGTGCCCGAGGACGTCGTGTTCACCACGACCCTCGTCCGGCGTGTCTCGACGGCGCCACCAGCGGGCTGACCTCGCTCTCGACGCGCGCTCGGGCATGGTCGGCTCTAGGGTGTCAAGCGGCCTGATCGTGACCCTAACGTGACCGTCCGGCCTTGCGGAAAGTCCTATGTAAACGCTTACATGGAACGACCTGACTAGACCACCACGTCCTGGAGGGACCGACTATGCGCATCCGAAACGCGCGGGGGGCCTTCGCCCTCGCAGCGGGAGCGAGCCTCGCTCTCGTCCTCTCGGCCTGTGCGCCGCCCATGGATGAGCAGGGCGCGAGCCCGGCTCCCGGCGGCGACGACACGGGCACCTCAGAGCCCGGCGGCGACGCTGCCGAGGGCTGCGAGGACTACGCCGTCTACGGCGACCTCTCCGGCAAGAAGGTCACCGTCTACACGTCGATCGTCGACGTCGAGCAGGTGGACCAGGAGGAGTCGTACGACAAGTTCGAGGAGTGCACGGGCGCGACCATCGAGTACGAGGGCTCGCGCGAGTTCGAGGCGCAGCTCCTCGTCCGCATCGAGTCGGGCAACGCCCCCGACATCGCGTACCTGCCGCAGCCTGGCCTGCTCAACACGATCGTCACGGACTTCCCCGACGCGATCGTCCCGGCGCCCGCGGAGACCGAGGCCAACGTCGACCAGTTCTTCGCGCCGTCCTGGAAGGAGTACGGCACGGTCGACGGCACGTTCTACGCCGCGCCGCTCGGCGCGAACATGAAGTCCTTCGTCTGGTACAGCCCGCAGGTCTTCGCCGAGAACGGCTACGAGATCCCCGAGACCTGGGACGAGATGCTCGCGCTGACCGACCAGATCGCCGCGGACTACCCCGACTCCAAGCCGTGGTGCGTGGGGATCGAGTCCGGTGACGCGACCGGCTGGCCGGCCACCGACTGGATCGAGGACGTCGTCCTGCGCGCCTCGGGCCCTGACGTGTACGACCAGTGGGTCAACCACGAGATCCCGTTCAACGACCCGCAGATCAAGGCCGCGTTCGACGTCGCCGACGAGATCCTGCGCAACCCCGACCGCGTCAACGGCGGCTTCGGCAACGTCGCGACCGCGGCCACGACGCCGTGGACCGACGCGGGCCTGCCGATCCTCGCGGACGAGGGCCAGGACCCGCAGTGCTTCCTGCACCGTGCGGCGAACTTCTACCAGAACAACTGGCCCGACGGCACGAACGTGGCCGAGGACGGCGACGTCTTCGCGTTCTACCTCCCGTCGATCGACGGCGAGTCCTCGCCGATCCTCGGTGGCGGTGAGTTCGTCGCCGCGTTCCGCGACGCTCCCGAGGTCGCCGCGTTCCAGACCTTCCTCTCCTCCGACACGTGGGCCAACGAGAAGGCCCGCGTGACCGAGGGCGGCGGCTGGGTCACGGCCAACAACGGCCTCGACGTCGAGAACCTCGCGACCGACTTCGACAAGCTCGCCTCCGAGGTTCTCGGTGACCCCGACTCGGTCATCCGCTTCGACGCCTCCGACCTCATGCCCGCCGCGGTGGGCGCCGGAAGCTTCTGGCGGGAGATGACGGCGTGGTTCGCCGAGGGCAAGGACACGCAGGCGGTCCTCGACGCGATCGAGGCGTCCTGGCCGTGATCTGGGCCACACTGGCCTGAACCGAGCATGACTGACGTCGGGGCCCGTCCAGCACGGACGGGCCCCGACGCCCACCCGGCGAGGAGGCCGGGGGCGCTGCCCCGACCCACGAGCCGACCCACGACCGAGCCTCGGAGGTAGGGGTGGACTGGAACTACATCAGCTACTACTTCAACTGGTTGTTCGGCGAGATCCGCAACTTCCTGCTCGTCGCCAACAACCCCGGCCAGAAGATCTTCCTGGCCGTCGTCGTCATCGCCCTGTTCGTCGCGGTCATGGCGCTCCTGCTGTGGCTCGTCGACCGGCCCCGCAACCCCCGCGGATGGCTCGTGGCGTCGGTGTTCGCCGGGCCCGCGCTCCTGCTGATCGGCTTCGGCCTCGTCTATCCCGCGATCCGCACCACGTACTCCTCGTTCTACGACCGCAACGGCCAGAACTTCATCGGCTGGGACAACTACGTCCGGGCGATCGGCGAGCCCGAGTTCCAGCTCGTGCTGCGCAACACCGCGCTGTGGGTCTTCCTCGTACCGATCCTCGCGACCGCGATCGGGCTGATCTACGCGGTCATCGTCGACCGCACACGCTTCGAGAAGCTCGCCAAGACGCTCGTCTTCATGCCGATGGCGATCTCGATGGTCGGCGCCTCGATCATCTGGCGCTTCGTCTACGACTACCGCCAGGCGAGCTCGCCCCAGACGGGCCTGCTCAACCAGGTGCTCGTGTGGCTCGGGATCGAGCCGCAGCAGTTCATCATCCAGCAACCCTGGAACAACTTCTTCCTCATCGTCGTCATGATCTGGATCCAGACCGGGTTCGCCATGACGATCCTCTCCGCCGCGATCCGCGCGATCCCGGACGACATCGTCGAGGCGGCCCGCCTCGACGGGCTCTCGGGCGTGGGCCTGTTCCGCCACATCACGGTGCCGAGCATCCGGCCCGCGCTCGTCGTGGTCCTGACGACGATCGCGATGGCGACCCTGAAGGTCTTCGACATCGTGCGCACCATGACGGGCGGCAACTTCGGCACGTCCGTCGTCGCGAACGAGTTCTACACCCAGAGCTTCCGCTACAACGACAAGGGGATCGGGGCGACGCTCGCGGTGATCCTCTTCGTGCTCGTCATCCCGCTCGTCGTCTACAACGTGCGCCAGATGCGCAAGGTGGAGGAGATCCGATGACCACCTCGACCCCCGCCGTCGTCCAGGCGCCCGCCCGCTCCGCGGTGCCCGACAGGGCGCGCAAGCTGCGCAAGCGCCTCTCCAACCCGTGGGCCTCGCTCGCGGCGATCGTCATCGCCGTGCTGTGGACCGTGCCGACCGTCGGCCTGCTCGTCACCTCGTTCCGTCCGCAGAGCGACATCACGAGCAGCGGCTGGTGGACGGTCTTCAACTTCTGGGACGGCCGGCCCACGAACTTCACGTTCTCCAACTATGAGCAGGCCCTCTTCGGCGGCCAGACGAGCCTCGCGACGTACTTCGTCAACACGATCGTCGTGACGCTGCCCTCGGTCGTCATCCCGATCTCGATCGCCCTGCTCGCGGCCTACGCGTTCGCGTGGATCGACTTCAAGGGCCGCGACGTGCTCTTCGTCGCCGTCTTCGCGCTGCAGATCGTGCCGATCCAGGTGACGCTCATCCCGCTGCTCACGCAGTACAACCAGTGGGGCCTGTCGGGGTCGTTCTGGCCCGTGTGGATCTCGCACTCGATGTTCGCGCTGCCGCTCGCGATCTTCCTGCTGCACAACTTCATGAAGG
>JAJUHG010000032.1 GCA_029267995.1 Micrococcales bacterium | reverse complement strand
GGGCGCGGCGAAAGGTCCACAACAGTTAGCGGAGGATATGGCGAAGAAGGACGGTGTCATCGAGATCGAGGGCACGGTGGTCGAGGCTCTCCCGAACGCGATGTTCCGGGTCGAGCTGACCAACGGCCACAAGGTGCTCGCCCACATCTCGGGCAAGATGCGCCAGCACTACATCCGGATCCTCCCTGAGGACCGCGTCGTCGTCGAGCTCAGCCCGTACGACCTGACCCGCGGCCGGATCGTCTACCGCTACAAGTAACAACGTCTCGCCGCCTGCGCGGCGGCGGAGGAATGAACTGATGAAGGTCAAGCCGAGCGTCAAGAAGATCTGCGACAAGTGCAAGGTGATCCGCCGGCACGGTCGCGTCATGGTGATCTGCGACAACCCGCGCCACAAGCAGCGCCAGGGCTGAGCAGCCTCACCACCACAGCGCACCACCACGTGCTACGGCGAGCCGTAGCGTGAACCCCCGGTTCGGAGGCCGGGGCCCGTCAGCCGGCGGGACGGTGGTGCGGAAGACCTCCGAGGCATTTCAGGAGCACACAGATGGCACGTCTCGTCGGCGTTGACCTCCCTCGCGAGAAGCGGGTCGAGATCGCGCTCACCTACATCTTCGGAGTCGGGCGCACTCGGTCGCGCCAGGCGCTCGAGGCGACGGGGATCGACCCCTCGACCCGCGTGAAGGACCTCGGCGACGCCGAGCTCGTCGCGCTCCGTGACTTCCTCGAGGGCAACTTCAAGCTCGAGGGTGACCTGCGCCGCGAGGTCGCCGCGGACATCCGCCGCAAGGTCGAGATCGGGACCTACCAGGGCATCCGTCACCGCCGCGGCCTCCCGGTGCGCGGCCAGCGCACGAAGACCAACGCGCGTACCCGCAAGGGTCCCAAGCGCACCGTCGCGGGCAAGAAGAAGGCGACGCGCTAAGCAGCGCGGCCCGCCCGAGCGACCAGCAGACCTCGAACCGAGAGAGAACCAGGACATGCCTCCCAAGACCCGCACCGGCGTTCGCAAGACGCGACGCAAGGAGAAGAAGAACGTCGCGCACGGTCACGCGCACATCAAGAGCACGTTCAACAACACGATCGTCTCGATCACCGACCCCTCCGGCGCCGTGATCGCGTGGGCCTCGTCGGGCCAGGTCGGCTTCAAGGGCTCGCGCAAGTCGACGCCCTTCGCTGCCCAGCTCGCCGCCGAGGCTGCCGCGCGCCGTGCGCAGGAGCACGGCATGAAGAAGGTCGACGTCTTCGTCAAGGGCCCCGGCCCGGGCCGTGAGACCGCGATCCGCTCGCTCCAGGCGACCGGCCTCGAGGTCGGCTCGATCCAGGACGTCACCCCCCAGGCGCACAACGGCTGCCGGCCCCCCAAGCCGCGCCGCGGCTGACCTTGTCCTTCGTCGCAGCCGCCGGACCGACGCCATGGGTCCGGCGGCCGCGGCACCAGCAGTACCACCGCCGGCGGACCAAGCCCGGCGGTGGCGTGCGAAGCGTCATATGGCGGACGCTCGCTGAAAGGAAGAATCCGTGCTCATCGCCCAGCGCCCCACGCTGACCGAAGAGGTCATCTCGGAGAACCGTTCACGGTTCACGATCACTCCCCTCGAGCCGGGCTTCGGCTACACGCTCGGCAACTCGCTGCGCCGCACCCTGCTGTCCTCGATCCCTGGGGCGGCAGTCACGTCGATCCACATCGACGGCGTGCTGCACGAGTTCGCGACCGTGCCCGGGGTCAAGGAGGACGTCACCGAGATCATCCTCAACATCAAGAACCTCGTGGTCTCCTCCGAGCACGACGAGCCCGTGACGATGTACCTGCGCAAGCAGGGCACGGGTGCCGTGACCGGTGCGGACATCGTCCCGCCGGCAGGGGTCGAGGTGCACAACCCCGACCTGCACATCGCGACGCTCAACGAGAAGGGCAAGCTCGAGATCGAGCTCACGGTCGAGCGCGGCCGTGGCTACGTCTCGGCGCAGCAGAACAAGTCCTACGACGCCGAGATCGGTCGCATCCCGGTCGACTCGATCTACTCGCCCGTCCTCAAGGTGACCTACAAGGTCGAGGCGACGCGCGTCGAGCAGCGCACGGACTTCGACGAGCTCATCGTCGACGTCGAGACCAAGCCCGCGATCTCCCCGCGCGACGCGCTCGCCTCGGCGGGCCGCACCCTCGTCGAGCTGTTCGGGCTCGCCCGTGAGCTCAACGTCGACGCCGAGGGCATCGAGATCGGCCCCTCGCCGACCGACGCCGCGCTCGCGGCCGACCTCGCTCTCCCGGTCGAGGACCTGCAGCTGACGATCCGCGCGTACAACTGCCTCAAGCGTGAGGGCATCCACACCGTCGGCGAGCTCGTCGCCCGCTCCGAGCAGGACCTGCTCGACATCCGCAACTTCGGTGCGAAGTCGATCTCCGAGGTCAAGGAGAAGCTTGCGCAGCTCGGCCTGTCCCTCAAGGACAGCCCCGGGGACTTCGACGCAGCGAGCTACTACGACGACTCGGGCGACGAGTTCGCCGAGCCCGAGACCTACTGACGCTGGGGACGCGGCGGGACCACCGTCGTTGTCCGAACTGGACACCAAGGAGTAACCAACATGCCTACGCCCCCCAAGGGTCCCCGGCTCGGTGGCGGTCCGGCGCACGAGCGGCTCATGCTGGCCGGCCTGGCCACGAGCCTCTTCGAGCACCGACGCATCACGACGACCGAGGCGAAGGCCAAGCGCCTGCGCCCCCTCGCCGAGCGGCTCATCACCTTCGCCAAGCGCGGCGACCTGCACTCGCGCCGTCGGGTCATGACGGTCGTGCGGGACAAGTCCGTCGTCCACGAGCTGTTCACCGAGATCGCCCCGGCGATGGCCGAGCGGCAGGGCGGCTACACGCGAATCACCAAGATCGGCCCCCGTAAGGGTGACAACGCGCCGATGGCCGTGATCGAGCTCGTGCTCGAGCCCGTGAGCCCCAAGCAGGCCGTCGTCCGCGAGGCGACCAAGGCTGCGAAGAAGGCCGCACCCGGGGCCGAGGAGACCGCGCAGACCCCCGGGTCGGCCGAGTCGGCGCCGTCCGCCGAGTCGGCACCGTCGGCGCCTTCCGCCGAGGAGCCGGCCGAGTCGAACGAGGCCGACGCCAAGGAGTGACTCCGGAGCGCCGCGACCGCGGCGCACCCGGTCCGACGAGGGCCCCCGCACCTACCCGGTGCGGGGGCCCTCGCGCCTCCCAGGACTCTGCGCCTCTCGGGACCTCGGCAGGCCGGGTAGCGTGGTCGTGTGACGGTGCCCGTCCTGCTCGTGCACGGTGTGCGGACCTCGCGCACGATGTGGCGTGCCCAGGTCGAAGCGCTCACCCGGGCCGGTCACCCGGTCCTCGCGGTCGACCTGCCGGGCCACGGGAGACGCACCGCGGAACGGTTCACGCTCGAGGGGGCCGCTCGGACCGTCGTCGACGGGGTGCGCACCCTCGCCGAGGCGAGCCAGCACGACGTCGTCGTCGCGGGGCTCTCGCTCGGGGCCTACGTGTCCCTGCACGCCGTCGCACGGCACCCCGACCGGGTCGGGGCCCTCGTCGCGGCAGGGTGCTGCACGCCGCCCACCTCGGCCGTGCTGCACGGCTGGGCGCTCCTCGCCCGCGGGATCGTCGCGCTCCCCGACGGCGGGGCAGGACTCAATCGGCGCCTCGCCGAGGCGGCCCTGCCGCGCGAGGCGGTCGAGGACCTCGCCGCGGGCGGCTTCGCGCTCGACGTCATGGACGACGTGCTGCGCGAGATGGCCGCAGCGCGCCCGCTCGCCGACCTCGCCTCGATCGAGGTGCCCGTGTGGCTCGTGAACGGCCGCTTCGACCACTTCCGCACCCGTGAGCGGGCCTTCGTGCGCGCGGGGCGTGACACGCGCCTTCGCGTCGTGCCGCGCGCGAAGCACCTCGTGAGCCTCGAGCAGCCTGTCGCGTTCACGCGGATCCTGCTCGAGGCCGCGAGCCAGGTGGCCTAGCCGCGCCGGAGGCGCCAGGCACGCACCCCGCCGACGACGCCCGCGGAGTTCGGCACGACGACGACGTCGTCCCCGAGCCGCTCGAGCACCTGGGGCGTGATCGAGCGTGCGTTTCCCCCACCGAGGTAGAGCCTGTCCCACCACACGACCGGCCGCAGCCCGTCGACGACCTTGCGCACGCGCCGTGACCAGCGACCGTCCCCGAGTCGCTCGCGCTCGGCCTGGCCGATGTACTCGTCGTACGTCGTCCCCCAGCGCACGGGGGCGTGCGAGAGCTCGAGGTGGGGGGCGATGCGGCCCCCGTCGAAGAGCGCCGAGCCGAGGCCGGTCCCGAGCGTCAGGACGAGCTCGACGCCTGTCCCGGAGACGACCCCCGCACCGTGCACCTCGGCGTTGTTGAGCACGAGCGCGGGCACCCCGAAGCGCTCCGCGAGCGCGGTCTGCAGGTCGAAGCCCGCCCACGCCTCGGCAACCTCGGGCACGACCCGGGTGTGCGGCCCCGAGCGGTTGATGTAGTGCGGGGTGTGCACGACCACGCCGTGGCGCACCATGCCGGGGATGCCGAGCGTGAGGCGTGTGAACGCCGGGAGCTGCTCGGCGAGCCCTGCGACCTCCTCGAGCAGACGCTCGGGCGGGAGCGGGTAGGGCGTGGGGATGCGGATCTTGGGCGCGTGCATGGTTCCCGACGCGTCGAGCACCGAGGCCTTGATCCCCGAGCCGCCGCAGTCGACCGCGAGCGTCGTGTCCACGTCGCCCAACCTAGACCCCGCACGCGGCTCGCGGGGGCCGGACGCGGCTACCGTGGTCGCCGTGACGCGCATCCGACTCGACCTGTCCTACGACGGCACGAGCTTTTTCGGGTGGGCTCGTCAGCCCGGGCTGCGCACCGTGCAGGGCGTGCTCGAGGACGCGCTCGCGACCGTCCTGCGCACCGAGCGACTCGGCCTGCCCGCCCCCCGGCTCACGGTCGCGGGGCGCACCGACACGGGCGTGCACGCACGCGGCCAGGTCGCGCACCTCGACGTCGAGACCGAGGCATGGGAGGCCGTCGTGGGCCGCTCGGGGCTCACGCCGGCCGTCTCGCTCGTGCGACGCCTCGCGGGCGTGCTGCCCACCGACGTCGTCGTGCACCGCGCGAGCGAGGTGACCGAGGACTTCGACGCGCGCTTCTCCGCGCTCGAACGGCGCTACGCCTACCGGGTGTCCGACGACGCCGCGACGCGCGACCCGCTGCGCCGGGCCTCGGTCGTGTGGCACCACCGCCCGCTCGACGCCGAGGCGATGGCCCGGGCCGCCGAGCCCGTCGCGGGGCTGCACGACTTCGCGGCCTTCTGCAAGCCCCGCGAGGGGGCCACCACGATCCGGACCGTGACCGAGTTCTCGTGGCGCCGCCCGGTCGACGGCCCCGACGCGGGACTGCTCGTCGCGACCGTCGTCGCGGACGCCTTCTGCCACCACATGGTGCGCGCGCTCGTCGGGGCGAGCCTCGCGGTGGGGGAGGGGCGCCGCGCGCCCGAGTGGCTCGGCACGCTGCTCGACGGCGAGCGCGGGGACCTGAGCGAGGCGCTCGCCCCGCCGCACGGCCTCACGCTCGAGGGCGTGGGCTACCCGCGCGAGGACGAGCTCGCCGCGCGTGCCGCGCAGACCCGCGCGAAGCGGGACCGGGCGTAGCCACCGTTCAGCGCGAGGGCTCGGGGCCCGTCTCGTCGTCGTCGAGCGTGCGGTCCGCGGGGTCGAGCATCTCGAGGGGCGCTGGTTCCTCGGTGGCCGCGTCCTCGGGTACGAGGTGCACCGCGGCCTCCTCGGCGCCCGCCCCGCCGCCCGCGACCCCGACGTCGCTCGCGAGGACGTCCTGCCCCCCGGACCCCGGGGCGCCGTCGTCGGCGGCCTCGAGGCGGCCCGCGCGGTCGGGCTCGGACCCGCGCGGGGGCGCGTACTCCTTCTCCCAGACCTCGGGCTCCTCCTGCGCGAGCCTGCGGTCGTGGCTCTCCCCGAGGTTCTCCTCGAGCGGGGTCTCGCCCCAGCGGTTGGTCCGCGGACGCTCGGGTGGGGAGTACCCTTCCTCGAGCACGTCGTCGACCCCGCGGTCGAGCAGGGTGTCCTCGAGGGGCAGCTGGTCGGAGTCCGGCTCGCGGCCGTCCGGGCGCGGGGGCTGGTCGGGTTCGCTCATCTGCCCACCCTTGCACCGCGGCCCGGCCGCTGCGACCGGAGCGCCTGGTTTTGACCGAGGGGCTCGGCGGCAGGTACTCTAGGGGGTCGTTGTGCGCTCCCCGTGGTCGCCACGCGCTCCCACGCGTGCCCCGAGGAACAGCACTCGTCAGCACCGAACCCGCGGGGCGCGACCACGCTGCCCTGCGGTCCACATCAGCAACACGACACGAAGGCAGCACCGTGCGCACGTACACCCCCAAGCCCGGCGAGGTCGAGCGGACCTGGTACGTCATCGACGCGACCGACGTCGTCCTCGGCCGTCTGGCATCCCACGTCGCGACGCTCCTGCGTGGCAAGCACAAGGCCACGTTCGCCCCGCACGTCGACACGGGCGACTTCGTCATCGTGATCAACGCGGACAAGGTCGCGCTGTCCGGCAACAAGCGGGAGAGCAAGCTGGCCTACCGCCACTCGGGCCACCCGGGCGGTCTGCGTGCCGTGAAGTACGCCGAGCTGCTCGCCAAGCGCCCCGAGCGTGTCGTCGAGAAGGCCGTGCGCGGCATGCTGCCGCGCACCACGCTCGGTCGGGGCCAGCTCGGCAAGCTCAAGGTCTACGCGGGCCCTGAGCACCCGCACGCGGCGCAGAAGCCCGTTCCCTTCGAGATCAGCCAGGTCGCGCAGTAGGCCCCCGCGCCACGGCGATCACCACAGACAGGACGCGAGGACACCCGTGAGCGACACGACCGTCGACACCGAGTTCGAGGGCCAGGCCCCGTCGAGCTACACCACCGAGACCGTCGCCCCCAAGGCCGACGGCGGCCAGAGCCTCACGGCTCCGGGCCAGGCGCTCGGCCGCCGCAAGGAGGCCGTCGCGCGTGTCCGGCTCGTCCCGGGCACCGGCCAGTGGAAGATCAACGGCCGCACGCTCGAGGAGTACTTCCCGAACAAGGTCCACCAGCAGCTCGTGAGCTCGCCCTTCACGGTGGTCGAGGTCGAGGGCCGGTTCGACGTCATCGCCCGCATCACCGGCGGCGGCAGCTCGGGCCAGGCCGGTGCGCTGCGCCTCGGCATCGCTCGTGCGCTCAACGAGATCGACCCCGAGCACAACCGCCCCGCGCTCAAGAAGGCCGGCTTCCTCACGCGCGACGCCCGCGTCGTCGAGCGCAAGAAGGCGGGCCTGAAGAAGGCCCGCAAGGCACCCCAGTACTCCAAGCGCTGACGCGCGTCCCTCGGTCGACCACCGATGGGCCGCCTCTTCGGCACGGACGGGGTCCGTGGGCTTGCCAACCGTGACCTCACGGCGGAGCTCGCCCTCGACCTGTCCGTCGCCGCAGCACACGTCCTCGCGACGACAGGTGCGTTCGAGGGGCACCGCCCTCGTGCCGTCGTGGGCCGCGACCCGCGCGCCTCGGGGGAGTTCCTCGAGGCCGCCGTCGTCGCGGGCCTCGCAAGCGCGGGGGTCGACGTCACGGTCCTGGGCGTCCTGCCCACCCCGGGCGTCGCGCACCTGACGGGCCGCGACGACGTCGACCTCGGCGTCATGCTCTCCGCCTCGCACAACCCGATGCCCGACAACGGCATCAAGTTCTTCGCCAAGGGCGGGCACAAGCTCGACGACGCGCTCGAGGACCAGATCGAGCAGCGCATGGGCGAGGACTGGGACCGTCCCGTCGCGGGAGCCGTGGGCCGTGTGCTCGACGACTCGGGCCGGGCGACCGAGACCTACGTCGAGCACCTCGTGGGCACGATCGACGTCCCGCTCAAGGGCCTGCGCATCGTCGTCGACTGCGCGAACGGTGCGGCGAGCGAGGTCGGGCCCGCGGCGCTGCGCCGAGCCGGTGCGGATGTCGTCGTCATCAACGCGAGCCCCGACGGGCTCAACATCAACGAGAAGTGCGGCTCGACGCACCCCGAGCAGCTCCAGGCCGCCGTCGTCGCCGCCGAGGCCGACCTTGGCGTCGCGTTCGACGGGGACGCCGACCGGTGCCTCGCGGTCGACCACGAGGGGCGCCTCGTCGACGGCGATCAGATCATGGGGATCCTCGCGGTCGCGATGGCCGAGGCTGGGACCCTCGCCGAGCGCACGCTCGTCGCGACAGTCATGAGCAACCTCGGGCTGCGTCTCGCGATGGCTGAGCACGGCATCACGGTCCACGAGACGGGTGTCGGGGACCGCTACGTGCTCGAGGCGATGCGTGCGCGCGGCTTCTCGCTCGGCGGCGAGCAGTCCGGTCACCTCATCCTTGCCGAGCACGCGACGACGGGCGACGGTGTGCTCACCGCGCTGCACCTCGCGGCCCGCGTCGCGGCGAGCGGCACGAAGCTCGCCGAGCTCGCGGGCCTCGTGCGTCGCCTGCCGCAGGTGCTCGTCAACGTCCCCGGCGTCGACAAGGCACGCACCTCGAGCGACGAGGGCATCCAGGCGGCCGTCGCCCTCGCCGAGCAGAGCCTCGGCGAGACCGGTCGGGTGCTGCTGCGCCCCTCAGGCACCGAGCCCCTCGTGCGTGTCATGGTCGAGGCCGGGACCCTCGCGGACGCCGAGGAGGTCGCCTCGAACCTCGCCGCGGTCGTGCGGGAGCGGCTCGCGCTGTGAGCGTCGACGCCAGCCGGCTGCGTGACGCCGTGGCCCGGCTCGTCGAGCTCGACGTCGCTCCGATCGTCCAGGCGGGCGACCCCGTGCTGCGCGCGGGGACCGTGTGCTACGACGGCCAGCTCGACGACGCTGAGCTTGCCCGCCTGATCGACCTCATGACTCGCACGATGCGCGCGGCCCCCGGGGTCGGGCTCGCCGCACCTCAGATCGGGCTCCCGCTCGCGATCGCCGTCGTCGAGGACCCGGGACCCGAGGACGACGAGACCGCCCAGGTGCGCGAGCGCATCGCCTACCCGCACCGCGTGCTGGTCAACCCCCGCTACACCCCGGTCGGGGACGAGAAGGTCGCCTTCTACGAGGGCTGCCTGTCCGTCCAGGGGTGGGCGGGCGTCGTCGCACGCGCGCGTACGGTGCACCTCGAGGGGCTCGACGAGCGCGGGAACGCCCTCGACGAGGAGGTCACGGGCTGGCCCGCCCGGATCGTGCAGCACGAGACCGACCACCTGCTCGGGGTGCTGTACCTCGACAAGGTCGAGACCCGTTCGCTCGCGACGGGCACCGCGGCGCACCGGTGGGCGAGCGAGTCGCACCCGCTCGCCGCGGCGCGTGCGCTCGGCTTCGAGCTGCCCTGAGGCTCGGACCCGGGCTGCCCTGAGCCGAGGATCGGGGGGACCCCTGATACCCGCGGTCCTCAAGTCCGCCTAGTCTGACCTGGTGGCACGCCCCGACGCACACCCCAGGGAGGACTTCGCGTGATCGCCGAGCTGGTCCAGACCCTCGAGGACTGGATCCTCGCGATGGCCGAGTCGTTCTGGGTGTTCCCCGCGCTGTACGGCTTCGCGACGATCGACGGGTTCTTCCCGCCCATCCCGAGCGAGTCCGTCGTGATCGCGCTCGGTTCGCTCAACCGTTCTGCGGGGGTGCCGAACCTCCCGCTCGTGCTGCTGTTCGCGGCGCTCGGGGCGTTCACGGGCGACCAGATCGCCTACCAGATCGGCAAGAAGATCAACGTGCGGGACCTGCGCTTCATGCGCTCGGAACGTGCGCAGGCTGCCCTGGACTGGGCGGAGCGCTCGCTCGAGCGACGCGGTGCCTCGTTCATCATCGCGGCCCGCTACGTGCCGATCGGTCGCGTCGCGGTCAACATGACCGCGGGCGCGGTCGGCTACCACCGGCCCCGCTTCATGGGGCTCACGGCGATCGCCGCGGTGACGTGGGCGTGCTACTCGGCCCTCATCGGGATCGCCTCGGGCTCGCTGCTCGAGGGGCGGCCGATCCTCGCGATCGCCCTCGGCGTCGTGGGCGGGATCATCCTCGGGGTGATCGTCGACCGCATCATCCAGTGGCTCACGACGCGCAAGGACCGCCCCGTGGCCCCCGCGCCCTCGCCCACGGTCGCCTCTCCCGCCGACGACGGCGCGCCCGAGGTCACGAGCTCGCCCGCGGCCGGTACGGTGCGCGATGACGAGGAGGGCTAGATGACCGAGACCTTGCACCGTAACGCGGTGCGCATCCAGGACCTGCTGCGCGAGCTCGGGATGACCGGCGAGGTGCGCCAGCTCGCGGACTCGACCCGCACCGCGCGCGAGGCTGCGGAGGCGCTCGGTGTCCCGGTCGGGGCGATCTGCTCCTCGCTCGTGTTCTTGCTCGACGGCGAGCCACTGCTCGTGCTCACCTCGGGTGCTCACCGGGTCGACACCGCCCTGCTCGGCGAGACCCTCGGCGGGAGCATCACCCGCGCGGACGCCGACGCGGTGCGTGCCGCGACGGGCCAGCCGATCGGCGGCGTCGCGCCCGTGGGCCACCCCGCACCGCTGCGTACCGTGGTCGACGTCGCGCTGCGCGAGTTCGACGAGGTGTGGGCCGCCGCGGGCCACCCGCACGCCGTCTTCCCGACGACCTTCGACGAGCTCGTCCGGGTGACTGGCGGAACCCCGCACGTCGTCGGTCCCTGACCGGTCGGCCCCTGACTGGTCGGGGCCTGACCGGTCGGCTCCGTCTACCCCCGCACGCGCCGATTCAGCTCGGGCCCCCGACCACCCCGGTGGACCGATTCAGCTCGGCCCCCGACCACCCCGGTCGAACGACCGACTCGGGTCCTGACCGACCTGGTGGAACGTTCCGGTCGGCCGTGGAACGTCTCTGCACCGCGCGGAACGACCCACCGCTCATGTGGAACGAAACGGCTCGGAAACCGCCCCGAGTGGAACGATGTTGCGCCATTTCGTTCCACACCACGTGGGGGTAGGGGAGAGCGCGGGGTGGATGCGCATCACAAGGGGGGATGCCCCCGTCGATCACTGTGCGGGGCAGGGGCAGTCGGGCAGGTCGCCAGCTGGGCTGTCGGGGACCGGCTCAGGTCTTGCGCAGGCGGACCCGCTCGACGGTGTGGTCGGGTCCCTTCATGAGCACGAGGGTCGCTCGCGAACGCGTCGGCAGGATGTTCTCGCGCAGGTTCGGGGCGTTGATCGTGTCCCAGATCTCCTCCGCGGTCGCGATCGCCTCGTCGTCCGAGAGCGAGGCGTACCGGTGGAAGTACGACTCGGGGTGCGCGAACGCCGTCGTGCGCAGCGTGAGGAAGCGGTCG
Organism: Micrococcales bacterium; assembly: GCA_029267995.1. Classification (GTDB taxonomy): domain Bacteria; phylum Actinomycetota; class Actinomycetes; order Actinomycetales; family Cellulomonadaceae; genus JAAYZM01. The sequence goes on along the minus strand of JAJUHG010000032.1, from coordinate 4,527 downwards.
ACGTACCACTGGCGCACGTCCTGCTCGCGTGCGTCGACGTAGATCGAGAAGTCGAAGAAGTCGCTCACCGCGAGGCTCGAGGGGTTCTCGGGCGTCGGGCGGGCGGGCTGCAGCACGTTGAGACCCTCGACGATGAGCACGTCGGGCTGGCGCACGACCGTCCGCTCGCCCGGGACGATGTCGTAGGTCAGGTGCGAGTACACGGGCGCAGTGACCTCAGGTCGGCCCGACTTGACCTTCATGAGGAAGCGCACGAGCGCGCGGCGGTCGTAGGACTCGGGGAAGCCCTTGCGCTGCATGAGGCCGCGTCGCTCGAGCTCGGCGTTGGGCAGCAGGAACCCGTCGGTCGTGAGCAGCTCGACGCGCGGCGTGGCGGGCCAGCGGGCGACGAGCTCGCGCAGCAACCGCGCGGTGGTCGACTTGCCGACCGCGACCGAGCCCGCGACACCGATGATGAACGGCACCCGGGTGCCGTTACCGCGCAGGAACGTCGTCGTCGCGTGCCTGCGGTGCTCGGCCGCCTCGATGTACAGGTCGAGCAGGCGCGAGAGCGGGCGGTAGATCGCGTCGACCTCGGCGAGGTCGATCGGGTCGCCGAGCCCGCGCAGCCGTTCGACGTCGGCGTCGGTGAGCGGGAGCGGGGTCGAGGCGCTCAGCGCGGTCCACGCGGCACGGTCGAGGTCCACCCACGGGGTCGCGGGAGCGAGCTCGGGCTGGTTCACCGGGCCATTGTGCCCGACCCCGCGCGCCGACCTGGCCGCTCACGCCCCTAGAATCGGGCCCATGTGCGGAATAGTCGGATACGTCGGAGAACACGCCGCGGGCACCAAGCCCCTCGAGGTCGCCCTCGAGGGCCTGCGGCGCCTGGAGTACCGCGGGTACGACTCCGCAGGTGTCGCGCTCGTGGGCGCAGGCCTCGGCCAGGTCGCGACCCGCAAGAAGGCGGGCAAGCTCGTGAACCTCGTCGCTGAGCTCGAGGAGAACCCGCTGCCGCCTGCGACCGCGGCGATCGGGCACACCCGGTGGGCGACCCACGGCGCCCCGAACGACGTCAACGCGCACCCGCACGTCGCGGGGAAGGTCGCGGTCATCCACAACGGGATCGTCGAGAACTTCGCGCAGCTCAAGGCCGAGCTCGCCGACGACGGCGCCCGGTTCCGCTCCGAGACGGACACCGAGGTCGTCGCGCACCTCCTCGAGCGCGCGTACGCGCGCACGGGTGACCTGACCGCGGCGCTGCGCGAGGTCGCCCAGCGGCTCGAGGGGACCTTCACGATCCTCGCGGTGCACGCCGACGAGCCCCAGAAGGTCGTGGGCGCGCGGCACGACTCCCCGCTCGTGGTGGGCCTCGGGGAGGGGGAGAACTTCCTCGGCTCGGACGTCGCGGCGTTCATCGCGCACACCCGTGAGGCCCTCGAGCTCGGTCAGGACCAGGTCGTGACGATCACGCCCGACTCGGTCACCGTGACCGACTTCGACGGCTCCGTGGTCGAGCCGCGTCGCTTCACGGTCGACTGGGACGCCGCGGCCGCGGAGAAGGGCGGCTTCGCGTCCTTCATGGACAAGGAGATCCACGACCAGCCGCACGCGGTCGCGGACACTCTGCTGGGGCGTACGGACCTGTCGGGCGCGCTCGTGCTCGACGAGATTCGCATCCCCGAGGCGGTGCTGCGTTCGGTCGACAAGATCGTCGTCGTCGCGTGCGGGACCGCGGCCTACGCGGGGCACGTCGCGAAGTACGCGATCGAGCACTGGTGCCGCATCCCCGTCGAGGTCGAGCTTGCGCACGAGTTCCGCTACCGCGACCCGGTCGTCAACGAGAAGACCCTCGTGGTCGCCGTCTCCCAGTCGGGGGAGACGATGGACACGCTCATGGCCGTGCGGCACGCGCGCGAGCAGGGCTCGAAGGTCCTGGCGATCTGCAACACGCACGGCTCGACGATCCCGCGCGAGTCCGACGCGGTGCTCTACACGCACGCGGGTCCCGAGGTCGCAGTCGCCTCGACCAAGGCGTTCCTCGGGCAGATCACCGCGGCGTACCTCTTGGGCCTCTACCTCGCCCAGCTGCGGGGGAACAAGTTCCCCGACGAGGTCGCTGAGCTGCTCGGCCAACTGCGCGAGGTCCCCGCGAAGATCCAGCAGGTCCTCGACGGGGCCGAGCACGTGCGCGAGGTGGCCCGCTCGATGCGCGAGGTGTCCTCGGTGCTGTTCCTCGGGCGCCACGTCGGGTTCCCCGTCGCGCTCGAGGGTGCCCTGAAGCTCAAGGAGCTCGCCTACATCCACGCCGAGGGCTTCGCGGCGGGCGAGCTCAAGCACGGGCCGATCGCCCTCATCGAGGAAGGGCAGCCCGTGTTCGTGATCGTGCCCTCGCCGCGGGGTCGCGACTCGCTGCACTCCAAGGTCGTCTCGAACATCCAGGAGATCCGCGCTCGCGGTGCGCGCACGCTCGTGATCGCCGAGGAGGGTGACAGCGACGTCCTGCCCTACGCGGACGAGGTGTTCTTCGTCCCGCAGGTGCCCACGCTCCTCGCCCCGCTGCTCACGACGGTCCCGCTGCAGATCTTCGCGTGCGAGCTGGCGACCGCGAAGGGTCTCGACGTCGACCAGCCGCGCAACCTCGCCAAGTCCGTCACCGTCGAGTAGCGCGGCCTAGGGTGGTCGCGTGATTGTCGGGGTCGGGATCGACGTCGTGGACGTCGCACGCTTCATGGCGCAGCTCGAGCGTGCCCCGCGACTGCGCGAGAAGCTCTTCACGCCCGCTGAGCGTGACGTACCGCCGGCGTCCCTCGCGGCGCGGTTCGCCGCGAAGGAAGCGATCTCCAAGGCGCTCGGCGCCCCCGGCAACCTCCTCTGGCACGACGCGACCGTGCACCGCGTGACTGGCGGACCGCCCGTCGTCGAGATCACGGGGACGGTCGCTGCGCGGGCCGCCGAGCTGGGGATCGACCGCTTCCACCTGTCGCTCTCGCACGACGCGGGGATCGCCTCGGCCGTCGCGGTCGCGGAGCGGGACGAGCGATGAAGGCCCGCCGCCGCCGCGAGCGCGCCCAGGGGGCGAGCGCTCAGGGTTCGAACGCCGAGGGCTCGAGCGTGCCGCTCCGGGGCGACCGCGTGTGGGTCGACTCGTGGCAGCTCCAGTGCTGCGGTGGGAGCCTCGTCGTCGGTGAGGCCACGAGCCTGACCGTGGTCGACGCCGACGTCGAGCACCTGCGTCCCCTGCTCGGGGAGCTCGCGGCGACGGTTCCGTACTGGGAGGAGCACCACGCCGACTCGCGCTGGATGGGCCAACGCGGGGGGCGCACGCTCGAGGGTCGGGTCGCGCGGATCGACGTCGTGCGCACGAAGTCCCGCCCTGTCGAACCGGGGGCGACCCTGCACGCCTATGACCCCTCGACCGTGCGGCTCGAGCCCACCGACGAGGCCACGGGCCAGGAGGGCGGGGCCGGGTACCTCGTCGAGCTCGTGCCCGCGGAGGCGCGCGTCGTGTGGGTCTACGGGGACGACCACGCGTTCTCGCTGGGCGACACGATCACGCTGCCCGTGACCGGCCCCGACCCCGAGCAGCTCGAGCAGCTCCTCGGCACGGAGCTGGGCGCGGTGACCGACCAGACGTTCCCGTGGGCCGAGCCATTGAAGCTGCGCAAGGTCACGGGCAGGGTCGCGCGCATCGAAATGTTCCGCTACGCGCACCAGTGCGATGGAGACGGTAGTGACTGGGAGCTCGTGGACGGCTCGGTGGGACGAAGCGAGGTCGAGGGGGTGCCAGGTCCGGCGTCGAGGTCGGGGGATGCGTGGCGCAACCAGGTCGGGTACCTCGTGACGCTGTTCCCGGACCGGTAGGCCGACGGCTGGACGAGGAGAGCGCCCCGGTCAGGCGGGCAGCTGCGGGGCGACCTGCTGCTCGAAGAGGTCGAGCGAGCGGGGGTCGTACGCGGCGTCGATGAAGTACGTGATGGCGTACGTCATGCCCAGGCCGTGCAGCTCGTTGACCTTTTCGAGGATCTGCTCGGGCGTGCCCACGAGGGGACCGCGCTCGAACTGGCCACGGATCTCCTCGGCCTTGTGGGGCAGCACCTTCGCGTAGTGCGCCTCGATCCAGTCGAGCTTGTCCGCGACCTCCGCGGCGTTCTCGCCGATCACCACGTTGTAGTTGGCCGACCTCGTGATCTCGGCGAAGTCCCGGCCCACGTCCTTGCAGTGCTGCTCGAGGATCGCGGACTTGTGGGCGAAGCCCTCGGGGTCGCCCGCGATGTTGGCGTACTGGCCCCAGCGAGCCACGAAGCGCAGCGTGCGCTTCTCGCCGCCCCCGGCGATCCACAGCGGGATGCCGCCGGGCTGGAGGGGGCGGGGCTCGACGATCGCGCCGTCGACCTCGAAGATCTTCCCGGAGAAGGTCGCCTCGCCGGTCTCCCACGCCTGCTTCATGATCTGCACGCCCTCGGCGAGGGCCGTGATGCGAGGGCCCACCTCGGGGAAGCCGTAGCCGTAGGCACGCCACTCGTGCTCGTACCAGCCCGCGCCGATGCC
>JAJUHG010000031.1 GCA_029267995.1 Micrococcales bacterium | reverse complement strand
GGCGCTCTCCGTCCAGGCGGCCCTCGCCGGTCTCGCCGCGGCACCCGCGTGGCCCGAGGCCCCCCGCCCGGTCGAGGCCGACGAGCTGCTGCCCGAGCGCGTGCTCGTCGGGGACCCGACGGCGCGCGCGACCCTCGTGCGCCACGTGTACGCCCCGCTCACGGCCGCGTCCGGCTCGCTCCTCGAGACGCTCGCGGCGTACCTGTCCGCAGGCCGCTCCCTCGAGGCCGCGGCGCGCGGGCTGTACGTCCACCCCAACACGGTGCGCTACCGCTTGCGCAAGGTCGTCGACGTCACGGGCTGGGACCCGCTCGTCGCCCGCGAGTCCTACGTCCTGCAGACCGCGCTCGCGCTCGGCCAGCTCGAGGGCGCGAGCGCCGAGTGATTGTGCGATCCCCACAATGTCCCTCGTGAAGAACTATCCGAGCCGCGCGCGGCGGCCATCGATCGATCAGGCACAGTGGTACGCGTGCTAGCCGTCGTGTGCCCAGGCCAGGGAGCCCAGTCCCCCGGCATGCTCTCCCCGTGGCTCGAGGTGCCCGGCGTCGCCGAGCACCTCGCACGCTCGAGCGAGGCCGCGGGGCTCGACCTCGTCGCCCACGGGACGACCTCGGACTCCGAGACGATCCGCGACACCGCGGTCGCCCAGCCACTCCTGACCGCCGCCGCGCTCGCGACCGCGGCCGCCCTGCTCGACGGCGGGCCGGGCCCCGACCTCGTCGCGGGGCACTCGGTCGGCGAGCTTCCCGCGACTGCCCTTGCGGGCGTCCTGAGCGAGACGGACGCCGTCCGGCTCGTCGCGGTCCGCGGCGCTGCGATGGCCCGGGCCGCGGCCGCGACACCGACCGGGATGAGCGCGGTCCTCGGCGGGGACCCCGACGAGGTCCTCGCCCGGCTCGCCGAGCTCGAGCTGACCCCCGCGAACGTCAACGGCGGCGGACAGGTCGTCGCCGCAGGCGAGCTCGACGCGCTCGCCCGGCTCGCCGAGGAGCCGCCGACCCGGGCGCGCGTCGTGCCGCTCCAGGTCGCGGGCGCCTTCCACACACGGTTCATGGCCCCCGCGGTCGACGAGCTCGCACGTGCCGCCGCGAGCACGCCCGCCGCCGACCCCGCCGTGACGCTCCTGTCGAACGCGGACGGGGCTCCGGTCACGCGCGGCGCCGAGGTGCTCGAGCGGCTCGTCGCTCAGGTCGCGAACCCCGTGCGGTGGGACCAGTGCTGCGAGCAGATGCTTGCGCTCGGCGTCACGGGGCTCGTCGAGCTCGCGCCCGGCGGCGTCCTCACGGGCCTCGCCCGTCGCACCCTGCCAGGCGTCGAGACCGTCGCCCTGAAGTCCCCGGACGACCTCGACGCCGCGCGCGAGCTGGTCCGCAAGCACGCCGGCTCGCCGGCCGGTCAGGAGGAGAAGTGACCCGAGCCACCATCACCCCGGCGGCCCCGACGCAGTTCTCGCGCGTCATGGGCCTCGGCGCGGTCCGCGGCGAGCTCGTCGTGACGAACGACGACATCGCGGGCCCGATCGACTCCTCCGACGAGTGGATCCGCCAACGGACCGGGATCGTCACGCGGCGGCGGGCGCCGGGAGACGTCGACGTGATCGACCTGTCGGAGCAGGCCGCGCGTGAGGCGATCGAGAATGCGGGGCTGTCCCCCGCGGACATCGACGTCGTGATCCTCTCGACCGTCACGTGGTTCCACCAGACGCCCGCGGGCGCCGCGGTCCTCGCCGACCGGCTCGGGGCGACCCCCGCAGCAGCCTTCGACATCTCTGCCGCGTGCGCGGGCTACACCTACGGCATCGGTCAGGCCGACGCGCTCGTGCGCTCGGGCAACGCCCGGCACGTGCTCGTCGTGGGCGCCGAGAAGATGAGCGACTTCATCGACCCGACCGACCGCACGATCTCTTTCCTGCTCGGGGACGGCGCGGGCGCCGTCGTCGTCGGCCCCTCGGACTTCCCCGGGATCGGGCCCACCGTGTGGGGCTCGGACGGCTCGCGCTCCCAGGCGGTGCGCCAGACCCACTCGTGGCAGGAGTACAAGGCCGACCCCGAGCTGCCCTGGCCGACGTTGCGCCAGGACGGCCCGAGCGTGTTCAAGTGGGCAAGCTTCCAGATGGGCCCGGTCGCCCAGCGCGCGCTCGACGCCGCGGGCCTGCGCGCCGACCAGATCCAGGCCTTCGTCCCGCACCAGGCGAACATGCGGATCATCGACCAGATCGTCAAGCAGCTCGGGCTGCCCGAAACGGTCGCGGTCGGCCGCGACATCGCCGACACGGGCAACACCTCGGCCGCCTCGATCCCCCTCGCGATCGAGCGCCTGGTCCGCGAGGAGCAGGTCTCCTCGGGCGACCTCGTGCTCCAGATCGGCTTCGGTGGTGGACTGGTCTACGCGGCACAAGTGATCGTCCTGCCCTGACGCAGGCCGCCCGGCTGCCAGAATGTCCGGGCACCCAGGCGACAGCCACCCGCAGCGACCGCTGCACAACCCATCCAAGGAGACACCATGGCGTACACCGAGAGCGAGATCCTCGAGGGGCTGGCCGAGATCGTCAGCGAGGAGACGGGCCTGCCGGCCGACTCCGTCCAGCTCGACAAGTCCTTCACCGACGACCTCGACATCGACTCGCTGTCGATGATGACGATCGTCACGCTCGCCGAGGAGAAGTTCTCCGTGCGCATCCCCGACGACGAGGTCAAGAACCTTGCGACCGTCGGCGACGCCGTGAGCTTCATCGCCGGCGCCCAGGCCTGAGACCCGACGCCGGGTGCGGCGCACGAGCACCGCACCCGGCGCCACCCGACCACCCCCGGAGCAGACATGAGCAAGCACATCGACGTCGTCGTCACCGGTCTCGGCGCGACCACGCCGCTCGGCGGTGACGTGCCCAGCACGTGGGCCGCCGCGCTCGCCGGGGAGTCGGGCGCCCGCACCCTCGACAACGACTGGGCCGCCAAGTACGAGATGCCCGTCACCTTCGCGGCGACCATCAAGGTCAAGCCCGAGGAGGTCATGGCCCGGCCCGAGATCAAGCGCATGGACCCCTCGGCCCAGTACGCCGTGATCGCCGCTCGCGAGGCGTGGGCGGACGCGGGCTCCCCCGAGCTCGAGCCCGAGCGTCTTGGCGTCGTGGTGTCCTCGGGCATCGGCGGCATCTGGACGACGCTCGACGCGTGGGACACCCTGCGCGAGAAGGGCGCCCGTCGTGTGCTGCCCATGACGGTGCCGATGCTCATGCCGAACTCCCCCTCGGCCTACGTCGAGCTCGAGCTCGGCGCGCGGGCCGGTGCGCACGCCCTCGTCTCGGCGTGCGCCTCGGGGGCCGAGGCGATCGGCTACGGCCTCGAGATGATCCGCTCGGGCCGCGCCGACGTCGTCGTGTGCGGCGGGACGGAAGCCACGATCCACCCGATGCCGATCTCGGCCTTCGCGGCCTCGCGCACGCTCTCGCTGCGCAACGACGACCCGCAGGGCGCCTCACGTCCCTACGACACGGGCCGCGACGGCTTCGTGATCGGCGAGGGCGCCGGGATCGTCGTCCTCGAGAGCGCCGAGCACGCGGCCGCCCGCGGGGCGCGCGTGTACGCCCGTCTCGCGGGCCAGGGCTTGAGCGCGGACGGGTACCACCTGACCTCCCCCGAGCCCGAGGGACGCGGGCAGATCGCCGCGATGCGTGCCGCGCTCGTCGATGCCGGGCTCGGGCCCACCGACGTGCGCCACGTCAACGCGCACGCGACCTCGACTGTCGTGGGCGACCTCGTCGAGGCACGCTCGGTGCGAGCCACGCTCGGGGACGCGGCCGACGGCGTCGCGCTCTCGGCGACCAAGTCGATGACCGGCCACCTGCTCGGTGGTGCGGGTGCGCTCGAGTCGATCTTCACGATCCTCGCGCTGCACGACCGCAAGGCACCGCCCACGATCAACGTGAGCGACCCCGACCCCGAGCTCGTCCTCGACCTCGTGCGCGACACCCCGCGCGAGCTCCCCGAGGGCGACGTCGCCGCGATCAACAACTCCTTCGGCTTCGGTGGCCACAACGTCGCGCTGCTGTTCACGACCTCCTGAGCGGCTCAGCCCTGACCGTGCTGAGCTGCCCACGCGGCGACGCGTGCCGCGCTCTCCTCGGGCGAAAGGTCCTCGACGCGGGACATGATCGTCCAGCGCACCCCAAAGGGATCGCGGACCGAGGCGTAACGGTCGCCCGAGACGAAGTCCGTGAGCGGTTCACGCACGTGGGCGCCAGCGGCGACCGCACGGGCGACGGTCGCGTCCGCGTCGGCGCAGAACAGGCCGAGGGAGAAGCACGTCCGGTCCCCCTCGGGCTGCGGCACGAGCCCGAAGGACTCGTGCGCCTCGCCGACCTGGAGCCGGCCGTTGCCGAGGTCGAGCTCGGCGTGCACGACGACGCCGCCCATCTCGGTCACGTCGATCACGCGCGCGTCGAGCACCTCGCGGTAGAACTCGACCGCGCGGGCCGCGTCGCGGACCGCGAGGAACGGGGTGAGGCTCGTCGAGCCGTGCGGGACGCCGGCGTCGGTGTGGTCCCCGGTCACGCCGGGGCGGGCGGTGCTCGTGCTGCTCGTCATGCGGCGACCCTAAGGTCGGGCCACGTACTCGTTCTTGCAGATTCGCGACACCTGAGCGCAGGCTGAGCCATGACGGACACGCGTGGCATCCTCTTCCCGTCCCGTCTGCCGACCTTCCACCGCGAGCACCCGCCGAAGGCACTCGAACCGCTCGTGCGCTGGTTCTGGCACCCGCGCTGGCAGCTCGCGCCCGGCCAGGCCTCGCGGCAGGAGATCCTGCCCTTCCCCGCCTCGAACCTCGTGGTCTCCCCCGACGGCGTCGTCCTCGCGGGTCCGACGACGCGCGTAGCGCACCGTGAGCTCTCGGGATCGGGGTGGGCGCTCGGTGCGCTCCTGCGCCCCGCGGGCCTCGCGTCGCTGAGCACCGAGCCGTGGCGGCTGCGGGACCGCGAGGAGCCGATCCACGCCCCCGAGCTGACCGCCCGCGTGAGCGAGGCCCTTGAGGACGAGGGCGAGGAAGGCCGACGTCAGGCGATCGAGGTGATGGCCACGTGGCTCACGCAACGGCTCGCCCCGCCCGACGCCGCGGGCCTCGCGGCCAACGAGTTCGAGGATCTCGTGGCGCGCGAGCGGACCGTGGTGCGCGTCGACCAGCTCGCGCAACTGCTCGGGGTCTCGGTGCGCACCCTGCAGCGCCTCACGCGTCGCCACGTCGGGCTCACCCCGCTCGCGCTCGTGCGGCGCTACCGCCTCCAGGAGGCGGCGCAGCGGGTACGCGACGGCGAGGCCGGGCTCGCGGAGATCGCGGCCGAGCTTGGTTACGTCGACCAGTCGCACCTCACGGCGGACTTCCGCGAGATGCTCGGCCTGACACCAGCGAGCTACCGCAGGTCCGTCTAGCGCTCAGCCCGTGCGCTGGTTGCACCGCACGGGAGCACCTGCGCCCGCGTAGCGGAAGGGTTCGAGCTCCTCGTCCCAGGCCTCGCCGAGGGCGAGACGCAGCTCGGCGCGCAGCCGTGCGGGCTCGTCGGCGTGCTCGAGCGCGGCCCGGACCCGGTCCTCAGGGACCACGACGTTGCCGTGCACGTCGGTCGCGGCGTGGAAGATCCCGAGCTCGGGCGTGTGGCTCCAGCGCGAACCGTCCGTCCCGTGGCTCGCCTCCTCGGTCACCTCGTAGCGCAGATGGTTCCAGCCGCGCAGCGCGGACGTGAGCTTCGCGCCCGTGCCCGCGACCCCCTGCCAGGACAGCTCGGCGCGCAGCATGCCGGGCGCGGCGGGCTGGTCGGTCCAGTCGAAGGACGCGCGCGTGCCGAGCACCCCGCTCGTCGCCCACTCGATGTGAGCGCACAAGGCACGGGGTGCTGAGTGCACGAAAAGTACACCGCGGGTGATGGCACCAGCCATGTCGTCCCTCCCTGGGTTCGAGGTGCGTCTTCCCCAACGACCTCGTTCCAGCAGGTCCCACGTGGCATGCGCGGTGTACCAAGGCCCATCATGCACCATCGTCGGCGCTCAGGCCAGCATCTTCGCCCTGCGACCGGGTCGCCCGTGGGCGCCCTGGGTGTCAGGACCTCAGACGAGCTCGCGGACCGCGCGCATCGCCTTCTTGCGCACCGAGCGCTCGAGGCGGTCGAGGTAGAGCTTTCCGTCGAGGTGGTCGACCTCGTGCTGGAGGCACCGCGCCATGAGACCCGTGCCCTCGACGACGACGGGCTTGCCGTCGAGGTCGATCCCCTCGACGCGGGCGTACCACGACCGCCGGGTCGGGAACCACAGGCCGGGGACCGAGAGGCAACCCTCGTCGTCGTCCTGGTACTCCTCGTCCGACAGCGCGACGATCTCGGGGTTGAGCACGTAGCCGATCTCGTCGTCGATGTTCCACGAGAACGCCCGCAGGTTCGAGCCGATCTGGTTCGCGGCGAGGCCCGCGCGCCCCTCCATGTCGACGGTCTCGAGCAGGTCCGTCACGAGCGAGCGCACGCGCTCGTCGATCGTCGTGACGGGATCGCACGGGGTGCGGAGGACGGGGTCCCCCACGATCCGGATCTCTCTGATCGCCATGCGCCTATCTTTCCACGACACGTGCGTCGGCACGACGAAGGGCCAGGCGCGTGGCCTGGCCCTTCGTGACGTGCGTGTGCTTACTCGCCGGACTGGTTCTGGGCGGGCACCATGCCAAGGAGGCTGCGCACCTCACCCTCGTAGAACCGGCGGTGACCGCCGAGGGTGCGGACGGCCGAGAGCTTGCCGGCGTTCGCCCAGCGGGTGACCGTCTTGGGGTCGACGCGGAAGAGCGCGGCGACCTCGGCGGGGGTGAGGAGGGCACCGGGGTGCCCGGGAACCACGGAACCGGCGGCAGTGGTAGCTGCGTCGGAAGCGGTGGGGATCATTTCCTGCTCCTGTCGTTCGGTAGCTCGGCCGACCCTGAGGGCCCCGGAGCTTTGCGTCCCCTCCTCGCGGAGGGTTTGCCTTTCTCGCTGACAGGTCACACTTTGCCCGATAACGGACAAACGCGCAACTACCGGAAGTGGTATTCACCCATAACGGTGATATTTGCGCAGGTCAGAGCCGTATTGTGACTCTTATCACACTTTACCGACGATGCAAGCGGAACGCTTCCGCGGCCTTGCGCTCGCGCTCGAGGGCGGCCTCGTGCGCCCGCGGGTCGTACTCGGGCGTCCCCTGCTTGCGCACCATGCGCGCGACGGCGGCCGCGGCCTCGACGTACCTGCGCTCGACCGACGACTGTTGAGTGGTCACGACGAACCTCCCTGTCCTCGTCCGGCACCTTCCACGGTACGCCTCGCGGACCCTTCCCGCCTGGGCTCCACCACCCATGGGGGCAGGAACGACGAACCCCCGCCCGGACGTGCCGGGCGGGGGTCAGGTGCTCCCCCGGTTGGACTCGAACCAACAACCCTTCGATTAACAGTCGAATGCTCTGCCAATTGAGCTACAGGGGACCGCAGCCAAAGATGTTAGCAGGCGGATCAGAGGAGTCCGGCCGCCTGCCGGACGCGCGCCTCGAGCTCGTCGACGACGCCCGCGGTCGCGGGGTCCGCGAGGTCGACCGACCCGGGTGCGATCACCTGGGAGAAGAGCTCGCCGTGCGCATCCCGACGCACCGCGACCCGCACGATCTCGCCGGTCTCGAGCTGTGTCGAGGACGATCCGACGACCGAGTTCTGGACCCGCTCGCGCAAGGTCTGCGCGAACGAGCGGTTTCGCTCCGAGCCGAGCTCGAGCTCGAGGCTCGTGCCCGTGACGAGAGTCACTCGGATCGTCGAGGTCTCAGGGTCGAGAGCGGCCTTGTCGACCTCGGTCCACGGCCACGAGGTCACCTCGCGCTCGTCGATGCGATGCAGCGCGAACCGCGACGTCGCGGCGTACGACCCGTCGCGCAGCGCGGCTGCGGCGAGCAGCGCGTCCTTGACCGGCAGGTCGAGACGCGCCCGGACCGCGGTGGGCATCATGCGTCGGCGAAGGATCGACATGCCTCCACGGTAGTCGCCGCAGCGCGACCCGTGCGTCGCGGAGGTCCCGGACCGAGCGCGGGCCCGTGCACTCGCTAGGCTTCCTCGCGCGCCCCAGTAGCTCAGCCGGTCAGAGCAGCGGACTCATAATCCGTCGGTCGCGGGTTCAAGCCCCGCCTGGGGCACCCATCGCCTCGCCCCTGCGCGAGCGACGAGCCTCAGCGGTCCGCGCGCAGCTCGCGGCGCCGGGCCTCGAGGTCGACGATCGCCGCGAAGGCCGCGCGCCAGCCCTCGGGGTCGGCCTCCTGGTCGGTGCGCTGCAGGCGCGAGCGCGCCTGCGCGATCTGCCGGGTCAGTCCGAGGTCCTCGAGCGCGCCGAGCACCCCGCGCACGAACACCGGGACCTGCTCCTCGCGGTCCTCGGGGAGCGGGGCGACCGCGAGGCGCGTGATGACCTGGTGGAGCGGCTCGGGTGCCTGCTCGTGCACCGACTCGACCCACGCCGCGACGCCCGCGCCCTGCGCGATCACCCGCGCCGCCTCGAGGCCGCCCGCGGCCTGGACCGCCTCGGCGACCGCACGCAGCACGGGGACCGCGAACACGTCGGTGTCGACGTGCGAGATGTCGGCCGGCACGAGGTGGGGCACCTGCAGGAGCACCTCGATCGCCTGGGTCTCGAGCCGCACGACGGGGTCGCGCCCGTCGGGCAGGGCGAAGCCGGGCGTGCCCTCGTCGGGCGGGGGCGGCTCGTCGTGCGGGTCCGGGGGCGGCTCGCCGTCGTAGGTCCCGCGGCGGGTCGACGACGGTGCGCGGCGCGGGCCCTCGTCCGGGCGGCGCGGGGCTCCCCCTCCCCCGCGCGGTGCGTTCGCGACCGCGCGCCGCACGGTCTCGAGCTCCATCCCGAGCCAGCCCGCGAGCATGCGCGCGTACTCGGGGCGCAGCGCGGTGTCCCGGATCCCGGCGACGACGGGCGCGGCGGCCCGCAGCGCGCCGACCCGCCCCTCCGCGGTGTCGAGGTCGAAGGCCGCGAGCGCGGACCGGATGACGAACTCGAACAACGGCACGCGCCGGCGCACGAGGTCCTTGACCGCGTCGGGCCCCTTCGCAAGACGCAGGTCGCACGGGTCCATCCCGCTCGGCTCGACCGCGACGAAGGTCTGCGCCGAGAACGACTGGTCCTCCCCGAAGGCCCGCAGCGCGGCCTTCTGGCCTGCCTCGTCGCCGTCGAAGGTGAAGATGATCTCCCCGCCCGTCGAGCGCCCCGAGGCGAGCTGGACGCCCGCACCCACGGACGTGTCGCCGAGCAGCCTGCGCACGACGCGCACGTGCTCAGGCCCGAACGCCGTGCCGCACGTCGCGACCGCGGTCGTGACGCCCGAGAGGTGCGCAGCCATGACGTCGGTGTACCCCTCGACGACCACGACCCGGCGCTCACGCGCGATCTCGCGCTTGGCGAGGTCGAGCCCGTAGAGCACCTGGTTCTTGCGGTACAAGGGCGTCTCAGGTGTGTTGAGGTACTTGGGGCCCTGGTCCTCCTCGAACAGCCGGCGCGCGCCGAAGCCGATGACGTCGCCCGTGACCTCGCGGATCGGCCACACGAGGCGCCCACGGAAGCGGTCGTAGACCCCGCGCTGGCCCTGGCTCACGAGGCCTGCGGCGAGGATCTCGGCATCGGTGAAGCCACGACCACGCAGGTGCCGCAGCATCGAGTCCCAGCCCTGGGGCGCGTACCCGATGCCGAAGTGCTCGGCGTGCGAGGCGTCGAAGCCGCGCTCGTCGAGGAACTGCCGGGCGGCAGCGGCCTGCGCCGAGCCGAGCTGCTCGGTGAAGAACTGCGCCGCGGTCGCGTTCGCCTCGAGCAGCCTTCGCCGCGAGCCGACGTCGATCCCCGAGCGCGGGCCGCCGCCCTCCTCGTAGCGCAGCGTGATGTTGAAGCGGCCCGCGAGGTACTCGACGGCCTCGGCGAAGCCCAGCCCGTCGATCTTCTGGACGAAGGAGATGACGTCCCCGCCCTCGCCGCAGCCGAAGCAGTGCCACAGCCCGACCTGGGGGCGCACGTGGAACGACGGGGTGCGCTCGTCGTGGAAGGGGCACAGCCCCTTCATCGAGCCGACACCGGCGCCCTTGAGGGTCACGTGCGCACCGACGATCTCCTCGATGCTCGCACGCTCGCGCACGAGGGCGACGTCCTCGCGCTTGATCCGGGCCACGCCGAGAGTCTAGGCGGGCCGGGCACCCCCGGGGTGCGGGCGGTGCGCGGTCATCGACGCCGCCGCGGGCGCACGAGGTTCGCGTGCCACTGCGCTGCCGAGACGTCGGTCAGCGAGGCGACCTGGTCGATCACGACGCGCAGCCGCGCGCCGTCGTCGTCCGCGGCGTGCCAGTCCGCGGCGAACGCGGTCTCGAGGGCGACCGGACCGCGCTCGAAGAGCACCTCGACGAGGTCGGTGAGCACGTCGCGCTGGAACTGGTAGAGCGGCTCGGCCTCGCGCGGGCCCATGACGTAGGCGACCGCGAGCCCCTTGAGGACGAGGATCTCGGCGACCGTCTCCTCGGGCACGACGAGCTCCGCGGCGTACCGCGTGAGCGGGCCGTCGCCGAAGCGCTCGCGGGTCGCGGCGACCGCGGCCCGCACGAACCGCCCGATGAGCTGGCTCGTGGTGTCCTTGAGCTGGGCGAGCTCGGCGCGCGTGCCCCGGAAGTCCGTCTGCCACAGGTGCGCCTCGACGAGCCGGTCCATCGCGGCGTCGAGCTCGTCGGGCCCCACGGCGGTGCCGTACCAGTCGAGGACCGCGTCGATCACCTTGCTGCGGTGCGCGTCGTCGTCGAGGTAGGCGAAGTCGATCTTCCCGCCGACGACGGCGTCCTCGACGTCGTGCACCGAGTAGGAGACGTCGTCGGCGAGGTCCATGACCTGGGCCTCGATGCAGCGCACGAGGGGGGCCGCGTCTGCCCGCAGCCACGCGAAGACCTCGAGGTCGTCGGGGTAGACGCCGAACTTCGCGGTGGGCCGCCCGTCGCTCGTGGGGGGCCCCTCGCCGAGCCCCCACGGGTACTTCACGGACGCGTCGAGGCTCGCGCGGGTGAGGTTGAGCCCCGCCGAGCGGCCGTCGGCGTCGACGACCTTCGGCTCGAGCCGCGTGAGGATGCGCAGGGTCTGGGCGTTGCCCTCGAAGCCGCCGATGTCCGCCGCCGCGAGCGCGAGCGCCCGCTCACCGTTGTGCCCGAAGGGCGGGTGGCCGAGGTCGTGCGCGAGGCACGCGGTGTCGACGACGTCGGGGTCGCAGCCGAGCGACTTGCCGAGCTCGCGGCCCACCTGGGCGACCTCGAGGGTGTGCGTCAGGCGGGTGCGCACGAAGTCGTCGGTCGCCGGTCCCAGGACCTGGGTCTTGTCGGCGAGGCGGCGCAGGGCCGAGGAGTGCACGATCCGCGCACGGTCGCGCTCGAACGCGGTGCGGGCGCGCGACTTGGGCGCCTCGGCCACCCACCGCTCCTGGTCGGCGGCGCCGTAGCCAGGGGTTCGGGTGCTGCTCACGGCCGCAAGCCTAGTGCGGCCGACGACGGCCCCTTGTCCCGCCTGGGGAGGAGCCTCACGCGAGGCGCCACACCTGGAAGGTGGGCCCCTCGCCCGGGAGGTGGATCGCGCCGTCGTCGTCGACGTGCAGGGGTGCGGCGCCCGTGAGGTTATCCCCCGCGCGGGCGAGCCCGGGCAGGCGTGCGCCGGACCAGGGCGCGCGTGCGGCGAGCACGAGGACGCGCTCGTCGGGGGTCTCGCGCAGGAAGGCGACCGCGTCGGGCCCGAGGTCGACCCAGCGCAGCCCGCCGCGCCGCAGCGCACGGCTCTCGCGGCGCACCGCGAGGAGCCTGCGGAACAGCGCGAACGTCGCGCCGTCCCAGCGCGCGGGGTCGTCCCACGGCATGGTCGTGCGGGCGTGCTCGCCGTTGCTCCCCTGCGCGCCGACCTCGTCGCCCGCGAACACCATGGGGGTGCCCGGGAGCGTCGCGAGCAGGCCGACGGCGACCTCGAGCAGGGCGCGATCGCCCCCGAGCAGCGTGCGGATGCGCGGGGTGTCGTGCGAGCCGAGCAGGTTCCACTGGCGCGCGGCGACCTGCCACGGGACGGCCGAGGAGAACTCCCGCATCGTCGCGACCATCGCGCCCGCAGGGCGGGGTGCGACCGCGACGGGCAGCTCCCACACGGTGCCGCCCGCGGGGCGCAGCCACGACCACACCGGCCGGGTGAACGCGGCATAGCTCATGGTCGCGTGCCACCCGTCACCCGCGAGGTCGGCGCTCGGGTCGTGCGCGTGCTCGGCGACGAGGGCAAGGTCGGGGCGAACCGCGGCCATCGCGGTGCGCATGAGGCGTGCGACGTGCGAGGCGTCGTCCTGCACACCGAGGCGGCCCGTCATGTTCGCGACGTCGACGCGCCACCCGTCGAGCCCGAAGGGCTCGCGCAGCCACCGGGTCGTCACCGAGTCCGCGCCCGTGACCATGCGGTGCGCAAGCTCGGTGCTCGCCCAGTCGAGCTTGGGCAGCGAGGCGTGGCCCTTCCACCCGACGTGGCCGGCGTCGGTCCAGTAGAAGAAGTCCGCCTCGGGCGCCGAGCGGTCCGCGAGCGCGCGGGTGAACCACTCGTGGCCGACCCCCGTGTGGTTGGTCGTGAGGTCGCCCATGATCCGCATGCCGCGCGCGTGCACGGCCGCGCAGAGCTCGACGAGCGCCGCGTCGCCCCCGAGGAGCGGGTCGACCCGGTCGAAGCTCACCGCGTCGTAGCGGTGCACCGAGCGTGCCTCGAACACCGGGGTCAGGTACAGCACGTCCGCCCCGAGCTGCTCGAGGTGGTCGAGCCGCTCGGCGATCCCGCGCAGGTCTCCCCCGTACACCGTGGCTGCCGCCTCTCGGCCCGCGAGCGGAGGCTCGGCGTCCCACGAGGGTGCGGGGACCGCCCAGTCCGGCAGGTCGAGGTCGCCGCTCGTGCGCGAGCGGGCGAAGCGGTCGGGGAAGACCTGGTAGACGACCCCGTCGCGCAGCCAGTCCGGCCCGGGCTCGTGGACCGTGAGCCGGAAGTCGGCCGCATCGGCGACGTCACGGTGGTGCGTCCCGCGCCCGTCGACCCAGTGGTACCCGCCCGGGTGGTCGACGAGGAAGCGATAGCTCGTCACGGGGTTGTGCACGGGCACCTCGGCGACGTACCACCGTTCGCCCTCCCCCGTGCGGTCGTGCCGGGCCTCGGCGAGGAACGGCTCGCCGTCGTGCACGTAGCGCACGTGGACCGAGGTCTCCCCGTAGCCCGCGGGCACGCGCAGCCGCACGGGCACGACGTCGCCGAGCCCCGGCGTGCCCGCCGGGACGTAGAGCTCGGATCCGTCGTGGTGGGGCCCGAGGCCCGTCACTTGACCGAGCCCGCGGTGAGACCGCCGACGATGTACTTCTGCAGGAACAGGAACAGCAGCACGACCGGGATCGCGCTGATCACCGCGCCTGCGGCAAACAGGCCCCAGTTCCGGTTGGTCTGGTCGGAGACCCACTGGAACATGCCGACCGCGAGGGTCCAGTTCTGCTCGGACTGCAGGATGAGCTTGGCGAGCAGGAAGTCCGAGAACGAGCTGATGAAGCTCAGCAGCGCGACGACCGCGAGGATCGGTGCCGCGAGGCGCAGGATGATCGTCCAGAAGACCTGGGCGTGGCTCGCGCCGTCGATCTTCGCGGCCTCGTCGATCTCCTTGGGGATCGTGTTGAAGAAGCCGTACATGAGGAAGGTGTTCACCCCGAGCGCCCCGCCGAGGTAGACCGCGATGAGCCCGAGCCGCGAGTTGAGCCCGAGCGCGGGCACGACCTCGCCGAGCGAGAGCAGCAGGAGGAACACCGCGACGAAGGCGAGCAGCTGGGGGAACATCTGGATCACGAGCAGGCTCGTGAGCGCGACCCGGCGCCCCGAGAAGCGGAAGCGCGAGAAGGCGTACGCGGCGGCCGCACCCATGAGCACGGTCGCGATCGCGGTGACCGAGGCGATCACGAGCGTGTTGACGGTCCACTGCCAGAAGCTCGTCTGGTTGAGCGCGGTGTAGTTGTCGCTCGAGAAGCTCTCGAACAGCCGGTTCGAGCCGGACAACGAGCTGCTGCGCGAGACCGAGGAGGAGATGACGAACACGATCGGGAAGGCCGCGTAGACGATCGCGACGATCCCGATGACGTAGCGCCAGCCGAGCTCGGCGAACCACCGCCGGGCGGGCATGCGCCGGGTCGGGACGGGCTGGGCGGTCCGCGGGGTCGAGGTGAGCGTGGCCATCAGTGGATCTCCTCCAGGGCGCGGGTCCGGCGGAAGCTGATCACCGAGATGGTCGCGACCACGACGAAGATCACGATCGACAGGGCGCTCGCGAGGCCGTAGTTCTTGGCCGCTCCCCCGTCGAGACCTGAGATCGAGTAGACCATCGTGATGAGGATGTCCGTCGCACCGACGGGCACCGAGGCGTCGGGGAACCGCGGGTTGCCCTCGGTGACCATCTCGAGGATGTTGAAGTTGTTGAAGTTGAACGCGAACGAGGAGATGAGCAGCGGCGCGGTCGCGACGAGCAGGAGCGGGAGGGTCACCGAGCGCCAGATGCGCATCCGCCCCGCACCGTCGATCCGGGCCGCCTCGATCACGTCCGAGGGGATTGCCTGGAGCGCCCCCGTGCAGATGAGGAACATGTACGGGAAGCCGACCCACAGCTGGACGCCGAGGACGGCGACCTTCGCGAGCCACGGGTCGGAGAGCCAGTTGATCTGTGCCCCACCCAGCAGCACGGTGTTGATGAAGCCGTAGTCCTTGTTGAGCATGCCGCGCCACAGCAGGAAGGACATGAACGCGGGGAACGCGTACGGCAGGATCAGCAGCGAGCGCATGACGCGGCGGAACCACAGTCGCTCGTCGTTGAGCACGATCGCGAGGAAGAGCCCGAGGAAGAAGGTGATCGCGACCGAGAGGATCGCGAACACAAAGGTCCATGCGAGCACCTTGAAGAACGGTGTCGCGTAGCGCGCGTCGGCGAAGGCGGTCGTGAAGTTCTCCAGGCCCACCGTGACGCGCCAGCCGACCGGGAGGCGGGTCCCGTCGGGCGCCTCGAACTGGCCGCGGTCGTTGGGCGTGTAGGTCACGCCCGTCTCGAGGTTGACCATCGTGCCCGTCGCCTCGTCGTACTCCAGGGACGAGCGGTAGATGTACCCCTGGCGGGCGTCCTGCGTGCGCAGCGAGCCGTCCTCGGCGTCGTCGGAGACCGGGACGCGCAGCCCCGTGACCTCGTTCTGGCGCTGCAGGACCTCCTGGCGGGACAGCACCGTGAAGCCGGGGACCTCGCTCACCGTGCCGTCGGCGACGACGGCGTCCGGCTCGGGCCGCAGGGCGTCCTCGGCGGTGCCGACCCGCACCGTGTCGCCGTCGAGGATCGCGAAGCCGAGCTCGCCGTCGTCGTCGACCACGACGAGCGGGAAGGACGGGCTGCCCTCGACACGCTTCTCGTTCTGGATGAGCAGCGCGTCGACCGCGTGCGCCTTGGTCGAGTTGTGCCCGTCGCCGTAGTTGGTGAACGCGACGTAGCCCGTGTACCCGATCGTGAAGACCTGGTACACGAGCAGGAAGGCGAGGCCCGGGACGAGGTACTTCATCGGCAGGGTGCGCCGGGAGAAGTACACCCAGTTGACGGCGACGAGCACCGCGACCATGCCCCAGAAGACGCCCATCGCGCCCTCGCCGAACGCCGTCATCGCGATGTAGACGCCCAGGGCGTCGACGAGCGCGACGAGCGCGAGCTTGACGAAGAACCCGCGACCGAAGTCACGGGAGTGCGAGACGGTGCGGGGCCGGGCCTTCCTCGCCGGGGCCTCGGTCGAGCTCATGGCGTTCTCTCCGGTTCTCGTCGCGGCGGTGCGACACGACTGGTCGTGGCAGGAGGGAGCCGGTGGCGCGCGGCCGGGAAGG
>JAJUHG010000030.1 GCA_029267995.1 Micrococcales bacterium | reverse complement strand
GCGACCGCGCCCGGTGGCAAGGTCGTCCTCGCGAACCGGGTACGGGCCTCGGCCGTCGGTCCGCGTCCGGGGGACCTCTTGTCGACCGCGCTCGAGCGGTACGCGGGGGTGCGCGACCTGCGCCTCGTCCCGGACGACCGGGCGAACCTTGACGCGGCGGTCTTGCGGGGTGTCGCGCTGCGCGAGATCGCGGTCGGGTCACCTGCGCGCAAGGCGATCCTCGCCCTCGCGGAGGATCTCGTCGACGCACGCCGGCAGCATCTCGCGGCGCACTCGGGCGTCACATTGCCGCGACGGCGACGCTCCGGCAGGCGCGCGGCGTCCCGGACCTGACCCGGGCGGGGCACACTAGGGGCGTGCGCATCTTCCTGCCGGCCACCGCAGCGACCCTGCGGCGCCTCCCCGGTGCACCGATCGAGGCGAGAGTCGCTTTCGCTGCGACCCCTGAGCTCGCGCGAGTCCTCGCGGGGGAGGACGACGAGGCGGTCGAGTTCTCTGCGTTCCTCGCTGCGGCAGATACCTCTGTCGAGCTCCTTGCCGAGGCGCAGGCGGCGGGAGAGTTGGTCGCCGCGCGCCGCGTGGTCGTGACGGCGGAGCTCGCGCCGAGCAGCGTCCGTCGGGACGGTACGCACGGACACCCGGGCGCGGTCGTGGTCCCGCCGGTGGCATGGCAGGACGTCGCGGCCATCCACGTCGACGAGGCCGAGGCGGCCCCCGACGTCCAGAGTGCCGCAGGAGGGGATGCGGCGGCTCTCGAGCGGCTCGCCGAGCGCGACCTGCTCTGGTACGACCCGAGCGAGCTCGATCGGCTCGTCACCCAGCTTGACTGAACGCGCGAGATGGGGGCGCTAGCTCGCGCTCAGAAGAGGGCCTTGTCCTCCGCCGAGTGCGCTCGCCGTGGTGCCAGATCCCGTGGGGGTCCGGTCGCGCGTGCACTATCACCTGTGGACCGCGTCCCATTGCCGCCTACCGCGCTTCGTCGCGTCGACCTGACGATGCCGACGCTCGACTGCCCGCCGCGGAGCGGTTCGTCCTGCTCGAGCTTCGGCGCCTCGGGCGGGGCCGCACCCCAGGGGCGACCGGTGGGGTCGGTGATCGTGTAGCTCGCGAGCGGCAGGCTCGCGCCGGGCGGGCCCGTCGTCGCGGGTTGACGTTCGATCGTGAGGTGGTGTGCGTGGACTGCCCCGTGGTGGGTCGAGCACAGCAGGACCGCGTTGTCGATGTCGGTGCGTCCGCCGTCCCGCGCCCACCATGCGATGTGGTGGATCTCGCACCACCGGGCGGGGATCTGACAGCCGGGGAACGCGCAGTGCCGGTCACGGGCGATCACGAGCCGACGCTGCGCACCGCTCCACAGCCGCTTGGTACGGCCAAGATCGACCGGGACGGACTCTGCGTCCACGACGATGCGCGTCACCTGCGCGTCGCACAAGATGCGCGCAGTCTCCGAGTCGGGGACCGGGGTCCCGTCCTCGAGGGTCGCGGGGTCGAAGGCATGATCGGCCGAGATGCCCTCGTGCGGTGCGGAGGAGGGCGCACCACTCGTCGAGGTGCCTGGGCACTCTGCGGGGACGGGGCCGTCCGCTGCGTCGCCGTCGCGCGCAGCGAGCGCGCGCAGGCCGGCGAGCGTCTGCTCGGTCATGATGATCGACACGTGCGGCGGGACGTGCCCGCCGGGCTTCGAGGTCGGGTCGGTGAGCGCCGCCTGGGCGAGCGTGTCGAGAGCGTCCGCCGCACGCTGACCGTGGTCGCGGTCGTCCTCGAGGCTCGGCACTGGCGTCACGGCCTCGAGGGCGAGGCGCAGGCGGTGCCCGGCCATCGCGTCGAGCTGGCCCTTGAGGATCGTGCCCGCGGGCGTGTCGGCGACCGTGAGGAAGCGTGCGCGGCGTTGCGTGGCGTGGTCGGCCTCGAGGGTCATCGGGTCGAGACGGGCCGCCCATGCCTGCGCGGCCCGGGCGAACCGCGGGGCGTCAAGGTGCTTGGCCGCCTCGAGAAGCGCGCCACTGGCCTCGGGGTCGGCGAGGGCCTCGGCGATGCGCGAGCGACGGTCGGTCCCTCCGCTCGACGCGACCCGCGACAGTGCTTCGGCGTGCTCGGGGGTCAGCTGCCCGTCCGTGAGAGCGTCCGCTGCACCCGGGGTCGTCGCCAGCGTGCGCGCCGTGCGGACCTCGCGATGGGCCTTCCCGCGACCCTCACGAGTCGTGCGCGAGCGCCAGTCGGCGAGCGATGTGTCCCGACCTCCTGCCGTGCGCCACGCCTCGGTGCGGTCCACAGCCGCGAGCACCCGTGCACGGCACGCCTCGACCAGGCGCGAGGTCTCGTCGAGGCTCGCAAGGAGGTCGACGAGCTCGGGGCCCTCGATCGTGTCGAGGTCAGTCGCAGCCACCTCGCGCACGATCTCGCAGGCGGCGCGCACGGCGGCATCTGGCGCCGCGACGTCGCGAGGGCTCGAGGGGGCGGGGTGGACCCCGCCGTCCATCATCTCGCCCTCTCTCGCATCGAACATATGTACTACTATGGACCGCAATGTCCGACTTGTCAACGGGCTCGTTGCAGGAGGGTGCCGTCGAATGGGGTCGGGACCTCGATCCTTCATGAAGGAACGTGCGCGAGCGCCCGACCCCCACGCGACCCACGCGCAGCCCGGCACGCGCCCCACGCCCCGACCCGCACGCGACCCACGCGCAGAGCTGCACCAACCCACACCCAGCCCCGCAACCCAGGACCCGCGGCCCTCGCGCCGCGACCTACCTCAGTGCCCGAGCAGCTCCGACACCGCCGGGTGCAGCACCCCGTTGCTCGCGATCGCCCCAGGCCCCCACGGCCCGTCCTCGCCGGTCAGCGAGGTGAACCGCCCGCCGGCCTCGCTCACGATGACCGACAGCGCGGCCATGTCGTGCAGCGCGAGCTCGGGCTCGGCGGCGGCGTCGACAGCGCCCTCCGCGACGAGCATGTACGACCAGAAGTCCCCGTAGGCACGCGTGCGCCACACCGTGTCGCTCAGCTCGAGGAACCCCTCGAGGCGCCCGATGTCGCGCCACCCCGTGAGGCTCGAGTAGCTGAACGATGCGTCCTCGAGAGACCGCACGCCCGAGACGCCGATGCGCCGCGCGGCCGAGAGCGAACGCCCGGTCCATGCCCCCGAGCCCTGCGCGGCCCACCAGCGCCGCCCGAGGGCCGGGGCGCTCACGACCCCCGCGACGACGTCGTCGCCGTCGACGAGCGCGATGAGCGTCGCCCACACCGGCACGCCCCGTACGAAGTTCTTGGTCCCGTCGATCGGGTCGACGATCCAGCGCCGCGCCCCGTGCCCCGTCTCGCCGAACTCCTCGCCGACGACGGCGTCCCGCGGCCGGGTGCGCGCGAGCTGGTTGCGGACGATCTCCTCCGCGGCACGGTCGGCGTCGGTCACGGGGGACAGGTCGGGCTTGGTCTCGACGCGCAGGTCGACGGCGCCGAAGCGGTCCATCGTGTGCGCGTCGACCTGGTCGGCGATGACGTGGGCGAGGCGGAGGTCGTCGTCGTAGGCAGGGCGCGAAGTCATGGCGACACCGTATCGGTGCGCGCGGCGAGCACCCGACGGAAGGACGTCACGCGCGCCGCGCGTCGCTCGTGCTCGCTCACGGGCGCTCCGTCCGGGGCGGGCACGTCCTGCCCTGCGGCGACCCACTCGTCGAGGGCGCAGTCGGGGGCGTCCGTGAGGTGCGTGCAGCCGCGCGGGCACTCGCGCGCGGCCTCGGCGAGGTCGGCGAACGCGGCGAGCAGGGTGTCCGGCGTCACGTGCGCGAGCCCGAAGGAGCGCACCCCGGGGGTGTCGATGACCCAGCCGTGGCCGGCCCCGTGCCCCGCGGGCATGCGCAACGCGACCGCCGAGGTCGAGGTGTGCCGACCGCGGCCCGTGACGACGTTGACCCCGCCCGTGGCGCGATCCGCCTCGGGGACGAGCGCGTTGACGAGCGTCGACTTGCCGACCCCCGAGTGCCCCACGAGCACCGTGACGCGCCCTGCGAGCGCCTCGTGGAGATCGTCGATCCCCTCGATCACCGGGTTCGCGGGGTCGCTGCCCGGCACGAGCCGGGTGACCACGACCCGCACCCCGAGCGGCTCGTAGAGCGCGCGAAGCTCGTCGGCCGGGGCGAGGTCGGCCTTCGTCAGGACGAGCAGCGCATCCATGCCGGCGTCGTACGCGGCGACGACGCACCGGTCGATCATCCCGGTGCGTGGCTCGGGGTCGGCGAGCGCGGTGACGATCGCCATCTGCTCGGCGTTCGCGACGACGACACGCTCGTAGGGGTCGTCGTCGTCGGCGGTGCGGCGCAGCACGGTGCGTCGCTCGACGACGCGCACGATGCGCGCGAGGGTGCCCTCGGCACCCGAGGTGTCGCCGACGACGTCGACGTGGTCCCCGACCACGATGCGTCCGCGCCCGAGCTCGCGGGCCTTCATCGCGACGACGGTGCGTTCGTCCTTGCCGTCGGGGTCCATCAGGAGCGTGTAGCGGCCCCGGTCCACCCCGGTGACCATCGCACGTTCGGCGTCGGCGTGGTCGGGTCGACGCTTCGTGCGAGGGCGGCTCCCGCGCCGGCCAGGCCGGTCGCGGAAGTCGCCCTCGTCGAAGCCGTGCGTCACCGCCCGAGCATCTCCTGCCACTGCGCGGCGAAGTCGGGCAGGGTCTTGGCGGTCGTCGCGACGTTCTCGACGACGACGTCCGGGACGCGCAGCCCGACGATCGCCCCCGCGGTGGCCATGCGGTGGTCGTGGTAGGTGAGCCAGCGCCCGCCGTGCATCGGCCGGGGCGTGATGACGAGGCCGTCGGACGTCTGCTCGCACTGCCCGCCGAGGCGCGTGATCTCGGTCGCGAGGGCCGCGAGCCGGTCGGTCTCGTGGCCCCGCAGGTGCGCGATCCCTCGCAGGCGCGAGGGTGAGTCGGCGAGGGTCGCGAGCGCCGCGATCGTCGGGGTGAGCTCGCCGACGTCGTGCAGGTCGAGGTCCGCACCGTGGATCTGGCCCGTCCCGCGCACCGTGAGGACGCCGTCGTCGGAGAGGGTCGCCTCGCCGCCGAGCCGCGCGAAGATCTCGGGGACCTGCGCCCCGGGCTGCGTCGAGCTCGCGGGCCAGCCGGGCACGCTTACCTGCCCGCCCGCGACGAGGGCCGCGGCGAGGAAGGGGCTCGCGTTCGACAGGTCGGGCTCGACGACGACGTCGCGCGCGCGCACGGGCCCGGGGGTGACGCGCCAGATGTCGGGGCGAGAGTCGTCGACCTCGACGCCGTGCTCGCGCAGCACCGCGACGGTCATCTCGATGTGCGGCAGGCTCGGCAGGGTCGCGCCTACGTGGCGCACCTCGATGCCCTGCTCGTAGCGTGCGCCTGCGAGCAGGAGCGCCGAGACGAACTGCGAGGACGCCGAGGCGTCGACGTCGACGTGACCGCCGCGCACCGAGCCGCGGCCCGTGATCGTGAAGGGCAGGAAGCCGGGCTCGCCGTCGTCCTCGACGCCGACGCCGAGCGCGCGCAGGGCACGCAGCACGGGTTCCATGGGACGCACCCGCGCGCCCTCGTCGCCGTCGAAGCGCACGGGTCCGTCCGCGAGCGCTGCGACGGGCGGGACGAAGCGCATGACCGTGCCCGCGAGGCCGCAGTCGATCTCGGCGCCCGAGGTGAGGGTCGCGGGGGTGATGGCCCAGTCGGATCCTGCGTCGTCGACGCCGGCGCCGAGCGCGCGCAGTGCGTCGGCCATGAGGGTCGTGTCGCGCGAGCGCAGGGCACCGCGCAGCGTCACGGGCCCGTCGGCGAGCGCGGCGAGCACGAGATAGCGGTTGGTGAGCGACTTCGACCCGGGGACGACGACGGTCGCGTCGAGCGGGGAGTCGGCGGTCGGGGCGAGCCAGTCGCCGTCGAGCAGGGCGGGGGAGGTCGAGGGGACAGTCACGGCGTCCAGCCTAGCCAGCGCTCCGAGCGGCCCCGACGGCGCCCCAGGTGGCGGGACGCACGACCCGCCGACGACGGCGCCCGACCCGCCTCCGCACCGATCGCGCCGCGAGCGTCCGGGCTCGCTGGACATCGTCCGACGTCCGCCGACGACGGCGCCTCGCCGCGCCCTCGCGGTTCAGTCGCCCTTCGCGGCGCGCGCCGCGGCGCGCGCCGCACGCGCGTGCTCGACACGCCAGGCGATCCCGGGTCGGCCCTCGCGGTCGACGCCCGCGAGGATCGCCCCACCGGTCGCGGTGAGGGCCTGGACGAGCCGGTCGCGCCGGGCCGCGCGGTCATCCTTGGTCTCCCCGTCGACGCGCACGGGAAGGTTCGCGAGCACGAGCGGAGCACTCAGACCGGCGAGTGCGAGCGCCGCAGTGCGGGGGGCCTTGCCGAGCACGAGCGCGAGCCCGGCGAGCGCGGTCACGGCGCCGTGCGCCTGAGCGACGCGGCGCAGGGTCGGTCCGTCGAGGTAGGTCGTGAGGTCGTGCCCGAGGGGCCCGCTCACGCGTTCGGCGACCGCGCGCAGCACGGGGGTCGACTCCTCGACGTGCGCGGCGGGCCGACGGACCGCGTCGACTCCGCGCGCGACGAACCACGAGGCGAGCATCGCGCGGGCGAGGGGTCGAGCCAGCATGGTCACAGCGCTCCTCCCGCGGCGGCCGGCGCGTCGGGGGACTCCCCGCCGTCACCGATCTGCTCGCGTGCGACGTAGTTCTCGAGGTCGAACAGGTTGGACCCGGCGCGCTCGGCGACCGTGAGCAGGGTCGTCGCGGAGGCGACCTCCTCGACCTGCTCCTTGAGGAACCACAGCAGGAACTGCTCGCCGAGCGCGTCGCCCTCCTCGCGCGCCGCGCGGAACAGCTCCTCGATCTGGGCGGTGACCTGCTTTTCCTGCTCGAGCGCAAGGCGGATCGGGGTCACGACGTCGTCGAAGTCGTTGCGCACCTCGCCCGTGCCGGGGATCGCGATCGGCAGGTCACGGTCGAGCATGTACTGGACGATCATCATCGCGTGGTTGCGCTCCTCGAGCGCCTGGCGGTAGTAGTGCCGGGCCAGCTGAGGAAGGTCGTGCCCGTCGAACCACACGGCGATCGCGATGTACTGCTGGTGGGCGTTGAACTCGTGCCTGACCTGCTCGCGCAGCAGCTCGAGGAACCGGGACTCGCTCATGGACCCAACGTAGTCGCTCGGGGCGTCTCGCGTCGGGGCAAGACTGTGCCGAGCGGCAAGACTCGGCGAAGCGGCAAGCCTGCGCCGAGCGCCAAGCCCGCGACGAGCGGGCTGAGATCTGCCGGTGGGTCCCGGGAATGCCCGTGCGCCCGGGAGGCGTTGCGCAGGTGTGAGCCTCCTCGTCCAGCGCCCGGTGCCCCCGGCCCGCGTGCCCGCTGCCCACCGAGGTGCGCGTGCGTGCTCCCGGCTAGGCTCGAACCTGATGAGCGCAGTCACGCCGGCGGACCCGGCGCCCGAGCCGGCCGAGCCGGAGACCTCCCCGGTGGACCCGGCGACCGAGGACGACGCGGCGCGCGCCGCGCGCTTCGAGGCCGAGGCGCTCGTCTTCGTGGACCAGCTCTACGGTGCGGCGTTGCGGATGACCCGCAACCCGGCCGATGCCGAGGACCTCGTGCAGGAGGCGTACGCGAAGGCCTTCGCGGCGTTCCATCAGTTCAAGCCGGGGACGAACCTCAAGGCATGGCTGTACCGGATCCTCACGAACACCTTCATCAACACCTACCGCAAGAAGCAGCGCGAGCCGCAGCGCACGTCCGACGACACGGTCGAGGACTGGCAGCTCGCGCGCGCCGCGTCGCACCAGTCGACGGGTCTGCGCTCGGCCGAGACCGAGGCGCTCGACCGGCTCCCGGACTCCGACGTCAAGGACGCGCTCGCCCAGCTCGGCGAGGACTTCCGCCTCGCGGTCTACCTCGCTGACGTCGAGGGCTTTGCCTACAAGGAGATCGCGGAGATCATGGGAACGCCGATCGGGACCGTGATGTCGCGTCTGCACCGGGGCCGCGCAAGGTTGCGCGAGCTGCTGTGGGAGTACGCGCAGGAGAGGGGACTGGTCCCGAGCGGGGCCAAGGAGGACGCATGACCACGAACGACGATGCGACCGCACACCGGGTCGACTGCGCGCAGGCCGTGGCGCAGCTCGAGGAGTTCCTCGACGCGGAGCTGGACGAGGAGCGTCGCGACCTCATCCGTGTGCACCTCGCCTCGTGCGAGCACTGCCTGCACGAGTACGACGTCGTGGACCACGTCAAGGCGCTCGTGAAGCGCTCGTGCGGGGAGCGTGCCCCCGAGGAGCTGCGGGTGCGCATCCGTTCCCAGCTCTCGGTCCTGCGCACCGAGCTGGGCTGACGGGCCCGCGTCGTCGGACGGCGCAGCTGCCCGGAAAGCACAAGGGCCCGGTGCGATGCACCGGACCCTGGGGCCAGACGGCCGTCCTCAGGCGTTGGGACGGTTGCCGTGGTTGGCCGAGCTCTTCTTGCGGCTGCGGCGCTTGCGGCCTCGCTTGCTCATGAAATCTCCCTCGGGACGTCGCGCCGTCGACTCGGCGCGGCCCCCATGGTCCCACACACGAGCACCCTGAGACGAAACCTGGCGAAGCGGTCGGCGCGACACTCAAGTTTCGGCGCGGTTCGCCCGATGAGGTGAACGTGAGCGACCAGCCTCTTTCCGTCATCCCGTTCCTGCACGCCCTGGCCGGGACGAACGGCTCCGACCTGCACTGCAAGGTCGGTTCGGCACCGCGTGTGCGCGTCGACGGGCGCCTGCGCAAGCTCCAGGTGCCGGACCTGCGCCCGATCGACACCGAGAACATGCTCATCGAGGTGCTCCCCGAGGACCTCGTCGACCACTACCGCCGCACGCACGAGGCCGACTTCGCGTACTCGCTCAAGGGCGTGGGCCGCTTCCGCGTCAACGCCTACCAGGCGCGCGGGACGAACGCGCTCGTGTTCCGGCGGGTCGCGGTCGGGGCGCAGTCGCTCACCGAGCTCGGGCTGCCCGAGGTCGTGGGCGAGCTCGCGCTCGAGCCGCGCGGGCTCGTGCTCGTGACGGGCCCGACCGGTTCGGGAAAGACGACGACGCTCGCCTCGATGGTCGACCTCATCAACTCCTACCGCGAGGTCAACATCGTCACGATCGAGGACCCGATCGAGGTCCTGCACTCGGACAAGAAGGCGATCGTGTCCCAGCGCGAGGTGCGCCAGGACACCGCGGACTTCAACACCGCGCTGCGTGCTGCGATGCGCCAGGACCCTGACGTGATCCTCGTGGGCGAGATGCGTGACGTCGAGACGGTCCGTGCGGCGCTCTCCGCGGCCGAGACGGGGCACCTCGTGCTCTCGACGCTGCACACGATCGACGCGCAGGAGACGATCAACCGCATCGTCGACTTCTTCCCCCCGCACGAGCAGAAGCAGATCCGCACCGCGCTCGCGCAGTCGCTGCGTGGGGTCATCTCGCAACGCCTCGTGCGCCGTCAGGACGGGTCGGGTCGTGCGGTCGCGGTCGAGGTGCTCGTCAACACGGGTCGCACGCAGGAGGCGATCCTCGACCCGATCGACGCGACGCCCATCATCGACCTCATCGCCGAGGGTGGGTACTACAAGATGCAGACCTTCGACCAGCACCTGTTCCAGCTGATCCGCGACGACGTCGTGTCGTACGAGGATGCGATGTCGATCGCGTCGAACCCGCAGGACCTCACGGTCGAGCTGCGCGCCGCCGGCCTCGTCTCCTGACGCGGGGACACTCGCCCGCGACCCCGCGACCCCGCACCCTCGCAACCCCGAAACCCGCAACCCCGCGACCCCGCGACCCCGCGACCCCGCGACCCCGCGACCCCGCAACCCGCCCGGCCCCCGCCCGCCCACAGTCCGGGCGTCAAGGTGTGCGATTCGTGACGCATGACGTCAGGAAGCGCTCACCTTGTGATTGCCTCGTGCTCTTGCGCCGACCCTAGACGCGATATAACGTGACTTTGGACGAGATATATCGCGAGAGGAACTGCTCATGCCCACGGAGTCCTGGGTCGTCTCCGGCCCCCAGATCATCGAGCTCGACGAGATCCGCGCCCTGCGGGTCGGCCTCGTCGGCGGCCGGGTCGACGTCGTCGCGCACGACGACGACTCGCGCGGCGCGCGCGTCGAGGTGCACGAGGTCTCGGGCCGCCCGCTCGAGGTGAGCCTGGTCGACGGCGAGCTCAAGGTCGGCTACGGCCACACGCTCGGCGGCTGGGAGAACTTCCTCGATCGGCTGCGCAACTTCTCCGACCGGGACTCTGCCGCGGTGCACATCGCGGTCCCGCGCGACGTGCGCGTGCGGCTCGGCACCGTGACCGCCGAAGGGCTCCTCGCGGGGGTCCGCGAGGACGCGCAGGTCTCGACGGTCTCGGGAACGGTCGACGTCGACCGCACCTTCGGGGCGCTGTCCGCGAAGACCGTCTCGGGCGAGATCGCGGTGCGCGACCATACCGGCGACCTCACGCTCTCGACCGTCTCGGGCGACCTCACGGCGGTCGGGGCGCTGAGCCGTGTGACGACCAACTCGGTCTCGGGCGCCGTCACGCTCGACGTCTCCTCGCGCACCGCGACGGTCGCTGCGACGACGGTCTCGGGCGACATCACGATCCGCCTGCCCGAGGGGGTCGGGGTGGGTGTCGAGGCGAAGGCCGTGAGCGGGCGCGTCGTCGTCGACGGACGTGACCACACGGCGGGACGCCCCGGGCGTACCCGCTTCGACGAGCGCAGCGGTGGCACGGGCTGCTACGTCACGTCGACGTCGGTCTCGGGGCACCTGACGATCCTGCGGGCGGGCGTCGCGTGACCCCCGTCTTCGCCCACGGCCAGCTGAGGCTGTACCTGCTCTCGCTCCTCGAGCAGGGGCCGCGGCACGGGTACGAGCTCATCACGGCGCTCTCCGACCGTTTCGGCGGGGCGTACCGGCCGAGCCCGGGGACGATCTACCCCCGCCTCGCGCGACTCGAGGAGGAGGGCCTCGTCGAGCGCAGCGACGAGGGTGGGCGGCGCTCGACCTACACGCTCACCGACGCGGGCCGGGCCGAGCTCGACGCACGGCGTGGCGACCTCGCGGACCTCGAGGAGTCCCTCGCCGAGACCGTGCGTGAGCTCGCCGACCAGGTGCGCGGCGAGGTGCGGGGGTCCATGCGCGGGCTGCGCGCGGACCTCGCGGCCGCGGCGCAGGCGGCACGTGCGAGCGCGACGACCGCGGCACCGCACCCCGCGTCCGACGACGAACGGGTCGCCTCGCGCGTGCGCCTCGCCGAGGCCGAGGCCCAGCTGCGGACCTTCCGCGACGAGGTGCGCGCCGAGCTGCGCGAGGCGGCGCGCGAGGGGAGCGTCAGCCCGCTGACCGTCGAGACGGTGCGCACCGTGCTCGACCAGGCGCGTACCGCGATCCGGGACACGCTGCGGTGAGCCGTGCGGGCGCGGCGCTCGCGGGTGGTTCTCGTGCGGGGCGCGCCGCCACGCCGCGGGGAGCGCTCGCTCGCTAGGGGGTGTCGCTCGGCAGGCCGAGCCACTGGTGCCAGCCCGTGTGCAGCACGAGCCACGCGAGGAGGCCGTAACCGGCCTGCCCGGGCAGCGCGCCGTCCCCTGCGGCGAGGTCCGCGAGCCACTGCTCGTGCGAGACGAGCGGCGCAAAGGTCTCGACGTAGGGGATGTTGCGCCGCGTCGCGACGTCGGCGAAGGCGGCCGAGAGCTCGCCGACCTCGTCGGGCGTCTCGGGCCCGCCCGGCGGGGGCCCGACGACGAAGGTCTCGAGGCCGCGGCGCTGCGCGACGTCGAGGATGTTCGCGAGGTTGAGGCGGGACCGCGCGGGGGAGATGTCCGCGCGCAGGTCGGCGCGCCCGAGGCCGATCACGAGCCGGTTGTCCGCGGCGGGGTCGGTGCGCAGCGAGACCTCGGCGTCCCACCGGGCGCTCAGGCCTGCGGTGGTCTCGCCCGGGACGGCGAGCGGCATGACGGTGAGGCGTCCCGCGGCGGGGGTGCGGGCGGCGACCCGGCCCACCCAGCCGAGGCCCCGCGGGTCCCCGACCCCGGCGACGAGCTCGTCGCCCACGACGCACACGCGGATCGAGCGCTGGTCCACTGCCTTCCTCCCGGGTCGCGGCGTGCTGCGCGCACCGGGGACCCGGGCGCGTCGCCCCTAGTGTCCCGCGGGGTTCGGTCCGACGCGGGGCGACGCGCCCGGAGGTTCAGCGTGGTGTGCCGTAGGGCGCGCTCGGAAGGTTGCCGAGCGACCAGCTCTCGTGCGAGCGGGGTGCGGGCCGGCGCCCGTACCCGTCGCGGCGGACGAGCCACGCGTCGAGGATCAGCACGAGGGTCGCGGCGAGGACGATGATGACGAAGGTGCTCATGGCAGAAAGTCTTCGCTCATCAAGAAGCCGCCACGAGTGGCAGGACTGCCCATGTTCGCAAGATTTCTGCCACACTGGGCAGATGATCCAGAAGGTGGCCGCGATCGTCGTGCCCGGGGTGTCGATCTTCGAGCTCGCGGTGCCGTGCGAGGTGTTCGGGATCGACCGTGCGGACACGGGCGGACCGAGCTTCGACTTCGTCACGTGCGCCCCCGAGCCCGGCGTCGTCGAGGCGAAGGCCGGCGGGGTCGACGTCGTCGTCGAGCACGGGCTCGAGGCGGCACGCGACGCCGACGTCGTGATCATGACGGCCTACTCCGCGGACCGTCCCGTCGCCACCGAGGTGCTCGAGACGCTGCGGGACGCGCACACGCGAGGCGCCTGGATCCTGTCGATCTGCTCAGGTGCCTTCGCGCTCGCCGAGGCCGGCCTGCTCGAGGGGCGGCGCTGCACGACCCACTGGATGTACACCGACCGCCTCGCGGCAGAGAACCCCTCGGCGCACGTCGACCCCGACTCGCTCTACGTCGAGGACGGGCGCATCATCACCTCGGCCGGCACCTCGGCCGGGATCGACGCGTGCCTGTTCCTCGTGCGCCGAGAGCACGGCACCCGTGCGGCGACCCAGATCGCGCGCCGCATGGTGGTCCCCCCGCACCGCGACGGAGGACAGGCCCAGTACATCGACCACCCGCTCCCCGCCGCGGCGGACTCGCTCGCGGGGCTCCTCGAGTGGATGCTCGACCACATCACGGAAGACCTCACGGTGCCCGATCTCGCCGCCCGGGCATTCATGAGCGAGCGCACCTTCGCGCGGCGGTTCCGCGCCGAGACCGGGACGACGCCCGCAGCGTGGCTCACCCGCCAACGGCTGCTGCGCGCGCAAGAGCTTCTCGAGGAGACGGACCTGTCGATCGACGACGTCGCCGCGCAGTCCGGTCTCGGCACCGCGGCAGGCTTGCGCCACCACTTCGCCCGAGCGCTGCGCACGACGCCGCTCGCCTACCGGCGCCGGTTCCGGTCGCCCGAGCCCGCGAACGTCTGAGCCAGGCCGGGCGAGCGGCGCACGCGTCGATCCGCGCGCACGTGCCGCGCGGGGCCCGTCGCCCGGTCCGGCCCGCGCGCAAGCTCAGCTCGCGGGCACGCCCGAGGTGCGTGGGAGCGGGACGACGGCGTCCGGGGGGATCGTGGGCGGGGAGGCGTTGAGCTGCTCGACCGCGAACCCGGCGGCGGCCTTGTACCCCGCCATGAACTCGAGCCGCTCGTTCTCGGGCAGCGCCGCCTCGAGGTCGTCGAGATCGTCCCCGCAGCGCTCCTCGACGAGGTCGAGCAGGCCGAAGGGTCCTGCGCCGCGGTTGCGCAGCACGAGCCGGGAGATCGGCTCGCACCACGTCGCGTCGAAGGCCGCAAGTGCCTCGGGGCCAAGTCCGTGCCGAACGAGGGAGGCACCGAGGTGGCGCGCGTCCATGATCGCCTGGGTCGCCCCGTTCGAGCCCGTGGGGTACATCGCGTGCGCGGCGTCCCCGACGAGCAGCACGGGCCCGTCGACCCACGTGGGGACCGGGTCGCGGTCGATCATCGGGTTCTCGTAGACGACGTCGGCGCGGGCGAGCAGGTCCGGCACGTCGAGCCAGTCGTAGGTCCAGTCCGCGAAGTGCTGCACGACCTCGGTGGTCTCGACCTTGCGGAACCACCCACGCGTCTGCCACGCCTCGGGGTCGTCGACCGTGATCTCGGCGATCCAGTTCGTCACGACGAGCCCGTCGCGCGGGTGGGAGATCGGGTAGAGCACGACGCGCTGACGGTTCGAGCCGAGACCCACGAACGACGATCCCGTCCGCACCGGGGGCGCGAGCGTCGTGCCACGCCACATGATGACACCGCCCCAGTGGATCGGGGGCTGGGCGGGATGCATCTGTGCACGCACCGCCGAGTGGATGCCGTCCGCACCGATCAGCAGCGTGCCGTGCTCGCGCCACGGGGTCCCGTCGGAGTGCTCCCCGAGGGCCGTCACGGTGCCGTCGTCGTGCGTCGCGTAGCCCGTCACGCGGTGGTCGAGGCGGATCGCGTCCGCCCCCGCGCGCTTGCGCAGGGTCTCGGCGAGGAGCACCTGGAGCTGTCCGCGGTGCACCGCGTACTGGGGCCAGCGGTAGCCGGCCTCGAGCCCGCGCGGCTCGCTGTAGATCTCCCGCCCGTCGCGGGCCACGAGGGCCCACACGAGCGCGGGGATGCCGATCCGGTCGAGCTCGCTCGTCCCGATCCCGAGGTCGCCGAGCTCGCGCACGGCGTTGGGCTGGAGGTTGATCCCGACGCCGAGCGGGGCGATCTCGGGCGCGCCCTCGAGGATCGTGAAGGGCACGCCGAGCTCGTGCAGCGTCAGGCCGACCGCGAGGCCGCCGATGCCCCCGCCCGCGACGAGGACGCGAGGTGCGCTCATGCCCGGCCTCCCTGCTCGACCGTGAAGAGGTCGACCTGGACCTCACCCGCGTCGCGCGCGCCCGTCCCGACGAGCACGAGCCGGTTGAGCCACGTGTAGTCCGGGTGGCCGCTCTCGACGCGCGCGGTCGAGAGCATCGAGTACTGCGTGGGGTCCACCCGCTCGCCCGCAGCGAGGCGGGTCATGACCTCGGGCGGGCCGAAGCGGGCGCCCTGGTTGACGATCTCGACGAGCGCGCCGTCGTGCGTCTCGATCAGGTAGCGCGCGTCCATCTCCGCGACCCCCTCGGAGGTCACCGTGAGCCAGTCCGCGCCCCCGTCGAGGATCGTCCCCTCGATGCGGCCCGTGACGCGCCCGCCCACGATCGGCACGACCCTGCGATGCCCTGTGCGGACCGGGCCGACGTCGCGCACGGGCGCGAGCTCGACCCGCAGCGTGCAGAACGGCACGAGCGACGGCGGCGTGAGCTCGAGCACGACTCCTCCTCGGGTGCGTGGACGGCCGTACCGTACCGAAGCCGTCGTCGGGCCCGGGCGGGTGTCTCACGCGAGACGACGAGGTCCCCGGGGCGGTGTGCCCCGGGGACCTCGGTCGACGAACCGTCAGGCGAAGACGCGGTCGACGAGCTCGGCCTGCTCGACCAGGTGCTCCTTCGCCGAACCCGTCGCGGGGGAGGCGGCGGCGGGCCGGGACACGAGACGGATCTCGCGGCCGAGCGCGGGCTGGAGGTTGAGCGCGACGTGCGGCCACGCGCCCTGGTTCTCCGGCTCGTCCTGCGCCCACACGATCTCGGCGTCACCGAACGGCGCGAGCGCCTCGCGGATCGCCTCGGCGTCGAGCGGGTAGAGCTGCTCGAGCCGTACGAGGGCCATCCAGTCCGCCCCGCGCTTCTCACGCGCCGCCTTGAGCTCCCAGTGCAGCTTGCCGGTCGTGAGCACGACCCGACGCACGCCACCGCGCTGCGCGGCCTCGGTGTCGCCGAGCACGGGCTGGAAGGTGCCCGAGGTGAAGTCCTCGACCTGTGACGTCGCCGCACGCAGGCGCAGCATCGACTTGGGCGTGAACACCACGAGCGGTCGGCGCGGGCGCGAGTACGCCTGCTTGCGCAGCAGGTGGAAGTACGACGCGGGTGTCGACGGCGCGGCCACGGTCATGTTGTCCTCGGCGCACAGCTGGAGGAACCGCTCGATGCGGCCCGAGGAGTGGTCCGGGCCCTGGCCCTCGTAGCCGTGCGGCAGGAGCAGCACGACCGAGGAACGCTGGCCCCACTTCTGCTCCGCGGAGGAGATGAACTCGTCCGTGACGATCTGCGCACCGTTGACGAAGTCGCCGAACTGCGCCTCCCACAGCACGAGCGCGTCGGGCCGCTCGACCGAGTACCCGTACTCGAAGCCGAGCGCGGCGTACTCCGAGAGCGAGGAGTCGTAGACCCAGAACTTCGC
>JAJUHG010000029.1 GCA_029267995.1 Micrococcales bacterium | reverse complement strand
CGCGGCGCGCCGCCTGACCGCCTCGCGCAGCGCGGCCCGCGCGCGGCGCCGGTCCCCCGCGGCGTCGTACGCGAAACCGAGGTGGAACCAGCCCTCCCACCGCTCGGGGTCGGCCTCGACCTCGGCCTTGACCTCCTCGAATCGCGCGGTCGCGGCCGCCCGGTCGATCCGTCCGCCCGGTGAGCGCGGCAGGTCGTCGACCGGGAGCGCGTCGCGCGCCGCGAGCTCGTCGGCCGCCTGCTGGACCCGCAGCGCGAGCCACCACTCCTTGCCGATGAACCACAGCACGAAGGCAGGCAGGAGCCCGAAAGCGAGGCCGAGCACGATCCCGACCGGCTCGCCCGTGCCGATCAGCCCGACCACGCGCGTGAGGAACAGCCACACGTACACGCCCGTCAGGGCCGTCATGACGAGGGCCGCGACGAGCCCGCGGCGGCGCATCAGCCGAGCCCGAGCAGGTGCTCGAGGCCGACCGTGAGGCCCGGGCGCGAGCCGACCTCGCGCACCGCGAGGAGCACGCCGGGCATGAAGCTCGTCCGGTCGAGCGAGTCGTGGCGCAGCGTGAGCACCTCGCCCGGGTTCCCGAGCAGGATCTCCTCGTGCGCGACGAGCCCGCGCAGGCGCACCGCGTGCACCGGGACACCGTCGACGAGCGCCCCGCGCGCGCCGTCGAGCGCCTGGCTCGTCGCGTCGGGCAGGGGCGGGCTCGCGGCTGCGGCACGCGCCGCGGCGATCCCGGCCGCGGTGTGCCGAGCGGTGCCCGAGGGCGCGTCGACCTTGTCGGGGTGGTGCAGCTCGACGATCTCGACCGACTCGAACCACGGCGCGGCCTTCGCCGCGAAAGCCATCGCGAGGACCGCGCCGATCGCGAAGTTCGGGGCGACGAGCACGCCGACCGCGCCCCCCGCAGCGTTGACCTGCTCGAGCTGGGCACGCACCCGCCCGAGCGACTCCTCGGTCCACCCTGTCGTGCCGACGACGGCGTGCACACCCAGGTCGACGAGGGTGCGTACGTTCGCCTCGGTCACGTCCGGGACCGTGAAGTCGACGGCGACCTCGGCGCCCGCGTCACGGACCGCGGCCAGGTCGTCCCCCGCATCGAGCGCCGCGACGAGCTCGAGGTCGGGTGCGGCCTCGACGGCCTCGACGACGGTGCGGCCCATGCGGCCAGCGGCTCCCACGACGGCGACCTTCAGGGCATTCTCCACGGTCGGTGAGCCTACCGTGGCGTGCCACCATGGGTCGCATGCGCACGCTCCGTGAGGCCGTCGTCATCCTCCTCGCCGTGGCCCTCGTGGGGCTCGCGGCGCACGGCCTCGCGCTCGCCGCGGCCGATCGCGCGGGCGGGCTCGCTGGATGGGGCCCGGTCGCGGCGATGGCCGTGGCCGGGGTCGCGACGCTCCTCGCCCTCGTGTCCTCGACGCTCGCGGCACGCGTCGTGCGCAGCAGGGCCTGGCTGCTCGGGCTGGGGGCGCTCACCGCTCTCGCACTCGGTGCGGTCGGGCTCACGTGGGCCTCGCGCGGCAGCGAGCCCGCGCTCGGCGCCCTCGCCTACGCGACGGCGCTCGGCCTCGCGCTGTGGGTCCCGGTCGGTGCGCGGTGGTGGCTCGAGGAGCTCACGCACGAGCCCGCGCGCGCGGAGCTCGCAGCCGACCACGCCGCCCACGATCTGCCCGACGACGGCGGCCCGACCACGCAGGCCGCGGCCGGCTCGCGCACCCCGCAGCGCCCCGCGGTGAGCCGGCGCGCCGCACTCGTCGCGGGCGGGACGTGCACCGCGGTCGTGCTCCTCGTCGCGATCCTCGTCCTCGGGCTCGCGGGCGGCTCGGTCCCCTCGGCCCTCGTGGGCTCGGCCCTCGTGCTCGTGCTCGCCGCGGCAGCGGCCTCGGGGCGGGTCCAGGACACCGTCGCGCTCGCGCTGCTCGCAGGCGTCGGGCTGTGTGCCGTGCTGTTCCGTGTGCTCGAGCTGCCCGAGGGCCGGCTCGTCGTGGGTGCGCTCGCGCTCGTCGTGCTCGTCGCCTTCGCGTGGCGTCCCTTCGCGGTGCGGCTGACCGCCGCGCGCTCCGCGGTCGTGCCTGCTCCCGTCGACCGGACCGAGCCGTGACGCAGCGTTTCAGCCGACCGCGCTCGGCGCGAGGAGCGCCGCAACCGCGTCGCGCACCTCGCGGTAGCGCGCGGGCGTGAGCCCTGTGAAGCGCAGCGTCTCGCGCGGGGTACGCCCCTCGAGGCGATAGCGGCCCAGCACTCGGACAGCCGCCTCCCCCTGCTCGGGCCCGCCAGGGCCCCCGACGAAGTGGTGGAAGCGCGTGATCGCCGTGAACTCCTCGAGCCCCACGCCGACGAGCTCGTCGAGCGTCACGTCGAGGATCGTCTGGGGGACGCCCACGGCGCGTGCGAGGTCCGTCGCGCTCACGAGGCCGCGACGCGCCGCGAGGACCGTGACCGCGCGGTCGACGATCGCGAGCCGGTCGACCGGGACGTCGTGCCGGGCGAGTGCCGCGAGCCGCTGCGCGAGGAGGCCCGCCGCGGCGTCGTCGTCGGCCGCGGCCCGCAGCTGTGCGCTGAGCTCGGCGACGGCGAGGCCCTCGAGAACCTCGAGCGGCGCGGTCGCGTCGACGAGCCTGTCGCGCAGCCCGAGCAACGCGAGGCCGTAGGCACGCAGCCGCACCCCGACGTACCACGCCTCGCCCCGCTGCTCGAGGACGACCGGGAGCCGACGTACCCCGGCGACGCTCCCTGCGTTGGGGCTCCGGCTGCCCGAGAGCGGCTCGATCCGCTCCCCCGGCTCACCGAGGCACACGACGACCGAGGGGCGACCGTTCGGCACGAGCAGGGCACGCCACGGCTCCCCGCCGTCCGCGCGCATGACCCACGCGTGCTCGACGAGGCGCTCTGTCCCGGGCGGCGGAGGGATGCGAACGTGGCTCGTCCTGCTCATGAGGACATCGTGGACCACGCCGACGCCTCGCGTCGACGTCGCGTGCGGGTCGGTCGCGTCCCGCGTCAGGCGCGCACGGGTCCGACGACCACGCGGCTGCGCGGCCGGGACGCGAGCAGCTCGGCGAGCTCGCGCACCTCGCGGGCCGTCACGGAGCGCACCCGGTCGAGCTGCTCGGAGACCGACAGCAGCTCGCCGTGCACGAGCTCGGCCTTGCCGAGCCGGCTCATCCGCGCGCCCGTGTCCTCCATGCCCAGGACCATCCCGCCCGAGAGCTGACCGATCGCGCGCGTGAGCTCGGCCTCGCTCACCGGAGTCCCGGCCATCTTGTCGAGCTCGGCACCGAGCAGGGCGCTGACCTCCTCGACCTTCCCGGGCGCGCAGCCCGCGTACAGGCCGAAGGTGCCCGTGTCGGCGTGGGCCTGCGCGAAGCAGTAGGTCGCGTACGCGAGCCCGCGCTTCTCACGGATCTCCTGGAAGAGCCGCGAGCTCATGCCGCCGCCGAGGATCGCGCTGAGGACCGAGAGCGCGTAGCGACGCGGGTCGGTCGCCGTGAGACCCGTGCCGCCGAGGATCACGTGTGCCTGCTCGGTCGCGCGGTGCACCTCGATCTCGGTGCCCGTCTCGGGCACACCCGGCGGCACGGCGTCCGTGCCGTCCCACGTACGGCGCGGGACCGGCCGCGCGTGGCTCGCGGTGTCCCAGCCGCCTGCCTCGAGCGCGGCGAGCACCTGCGCGACGAGCGCGTCGTGGTCGACACCGCCGGCCGCCGCGACGACGAGCGTGCGAGGTGCGTAGTGCTCGCGGTAGTGCGCGACGACCGCGTCACGGGGCACCTCGCGGATCGACCGGGGTGTGCCCCCGATCGGCCGGCCGAGGGGGTGCGCGCCGAGCACGGTCGCGGCGAACTGCTCGTGCACGACGTCGCCCGGGTCGTCGTCGTTCATCGCGAGCTCTTCGAGGATCACCCCCCGCTCGGTCTCGAGCTCGGCGGGGTCGATGAGCGCCGAGGTGATCATGTCCATGATGACGTCGACGGCCATCGGCAGGTCGGTGTCGAGCACGCGCGCGTGGTAGCAGGTGCTCTCCTTGCCGGTCGAGGCGTTCGCCTCGCCGCCCACCGCGTCGAACGCTTCGGCGATGTCGAGCGCGGTACGCCGCGGGGTGCCCTTGAACAGCAGGTGCTCGAGGAAGTGGGTCGACCCGAAGTGGCCGTCGCGCTCGTCGCGCGAGCCGACGGGAACCCATGCACCGACCGTGACCGAGCGCAGGCCCGGCATGTGCTCGGTGATGACGCGCAGACCGCCGGGCAGGACCGAGCGGCGCACGGTGGCGCCGCCGTCCTGCCCGGCGGTCAGCTCGCTGCCCGGCTCACCGGGAGCGACGAGCGGGAGCTCGAGGGGCACGTCAGGCGTCGGCCGGGGCGACCGGCTCCTCGGCCTTGTCCTCGTCGAGCACGACGTGCAGCGACAGCTTGCCGCGCGGGTCGATCTCGCCGATCTCGACCTGGACCTTCTGGCCCACGCCGAGCACGTCGTCGACGTTCTCGACGCGCTTGCCGCCCACGAGCTTGCGGATCTGCGAGATGTGCAGCAGGCCGTCCTGGCCCGGCGAGAGCGAGACGAACGCGCCGAAGGTCGTCGTCTTGACGACCGTGCCGACGAAGCGCTCGCCGACCTCGGGCATGTGCGGGTTCGCGATCGCGTTGATCGCCGCCCGCGCCGCCTCGGCCGAGGGGCCGTCGACCGCACCGATGTAGACCGTGCCGTCGTCCTCGATCGTGATCTCGGCGCCCGTCTCCTCCTGGATCTGGTTGATCATCTTGCCCTTGGGGCCGATGACCTCGCCGATCTTGTCGACGGGGACCGTCACCGTGATGACGCGCGGGGCGTAGGGGCTCATCTCGTCGGGGCCGTCGATCGCCTCGTTGATGACCTCGAGGATCGCGAGGCGAGCGTCGCGCGCCTGGGTCAGGGCGCCGCCGAGCACGTCGGCGGGGATGCCGTCGAGCTTGGTGTCGAGCTGGATCGCGGTGATGAACTCGCTCGTGCCCGCGACCTTGAAGTCCATGTCGCCGAAGGCGTCCTCGGCGCCGAGGATGTCGGTGAGCGCCGCGTAGCGGGTCTCACCGTCAACTTCGTCAGACACCAGACCCATCGCGATACCCGCGACAGGCGCGCGTAGCGGCACACCAGCGTTGAACATAGCGAGTGTGGAGGCGCACACCGAGCCCATCGAGGTCGAGCCGTTCGAGCTGAGTGCCTCGGAGACCTGGCGGATCGCGTAGGGGAACTCCTCGCGGCTCGGCAGCACGGGCAGGATCGCCCGCTCGGCGAGCGCGCCGTGCCCGATCTCGCGGCGCTTGGGCGAGCCCACGCGGCCCGTCTCGCCGGTCGAGTAGGGCGGGAAGTTGTAGTTGTGCATGTAGCGCTTGCGCGTCACGGGCGACAGCGAGTCGATCTGCTGCTCCATGCGCAGCATGTTGAGCGTCGTGACGCCCAGGATCTGGGTCTCGCCACGCTCGAAGATCGCCGAGCCGTGCACGCGCGGGAGCACCTCGACCTCGGCCGAGAGAGTGCGGATGTCCTGCAGGCCGCGCCCGTCGATGCGGAAGCCGTCGGTGAGGATGCGCTGGCGGATGAGGTCCTTGGTGACCGAGCGCAGCGCCGCGGAGATCTCCTTCTCGCGGCCCTCGAACTGCTCGGCGAGCTCGGCGAGGACCTCGTCCTTGATCTCGTCGAGACGGTTCTCGCGGTCCTGCTTGTCGGCGATCGTCAGGGCGTCGGAGAGACGGCCCTTCGCGGCCGACTCGACGGCCTCGAGCGCGTCGGGCTGGTAGTCGGGGAAGAGCGGGAACTCCTGGGTCGGCTTCGCGGCGCGCTCGGCGAGGTCGCGCTGCGCCTCGACGAGCGTGCGGATGAACGGCTTCGCCGCCTCGAGGCCCTGCGCCACGACGTCCTCGGTCGGGGCGGTCGCGCCCTCACCCTTGATGAG
Source organism: Micrococcales bacterium (assembly GCA_029267995.1). GTDB lineage: Bacteria > Actinomycetota > Actinomycetes > Actinomycetales > Cellulomonadaceae > JAAYZM01. Next base: position 10,389 of record JAJUHG010000029.1, on the reverse strand, counting down.
GTTCCACGAGGTCTCGGGGGCCTCGGCCTCGATCATCGCGATCGCGACGTCGTCACCGACGACGCGGCCCGCGACGACCATGTCGAAGGTCGAGCGCTCGATCTCGGAGAAGCGCGGGAACGCGACCCACTGACCGTCGATGAGCGAGATGCGCACCGCGCCCACGGGGCCCGAGAACGGCAGGCCCGAGAGCTGGGTCGAGATCGAGGCGCCGTTGATCGCGAGCACGTCGTAGGCGTCGTCGGGGTTGATCGACAGGACCGTCACGACGACCTGGACCTCGTTGCGCAGGCCCTTGACGAACAGGGGGCGCAGCGGGCGGTCGATGAGCCGGCACGCGAGGATCGCGTCGGTCGAGGGGCGTCCCTCGCGGCGGAAGAACGAGCCGGGGATCTTGCCCGCGGCGTACTGGCGCTCCTCGACGTCGACCGTGAGCGGGAAGAAGTCGAAGTGGTCCTTGGGGTGCTTGCCGGCCGTCGTCGTGCTCAGCAGCGTCGTGTCGTCGTCGAGCGTCGCGAGGACGGCGCCGGCGGCCTGCTTGGCGAGGCGGCCGGTCTCGAAGCGGATGGTGCGGGTGCCGAAGCGACCGTTGTCGATCTTCGCCTCGGCGTAGTGGATCTCGGGACCCTCCATGGGTGCCCTCCTTGTGGTGAGGGCGCCGGGCTGCTGCGGCGGTCTTCGATCGAGGCCCGCGGACCGGGTGGTCCGAGAGCCACTACCGAGGACCGGACGCTGCCTGCCGGCGCGTGGTGGTGGTGAATGCGGAACCAGCCCGGACCCCTTGCGGGAACCGGGCTGGTCAGGGGGTCAGCGGCGCAGACCGAGCCTCTCGATGAGGCTGCGGTAGCGGTTGATGTCCACCTTCTGCAGGTAGCCGAGGAGTCGGCGACGCTGGCCGACGAGGAGCAGGAGCCCCCGGCGGGAGTGGTGGTCGTGCTTGTGGGTCTTGAGGTGCTCGGTGAGGTCCTTGATCCGCTGGGTCAGCAGCGCGACCTGGACCTCGGGGGAACCGGTGTCGCCGTCGTGCGTGGCGTACTCGGCCATGATGGACTTCTTCGTAGCAGCATCGAGCGGCACGATTCTCCTTGATGTGTCTCGTTGCGCGGCGCTCCGGGGCATGTTCACCCGGGCACTGTGGATCCGCGGCCGATCTGACGGCCTACGAATCCTAGCAGCACTCGGCCAGGACGCTCTCCACGTCCGCGATGTCGCGGTGCATGTGGGCGACAAGCTCGTCGACCGAGCCGAATCGCAGCGTAGGCCGGATGCGTGCGACGTACTCGATCACGACCTGCGCGCCGTACAGGTCGAGGTCAGTGCGCCCCAGGACGTACGCCTCGACGCGCCGGCTCGCACCGTCGAAGGTCGGGTTGGTCCCGATCGACACCGCAGCGGGCCACTGCTCGGCCGCCCCGACCGGCCCGTCGGGCGGGTCGATCACGCGCAACCAGCCCGCGTAGACGCCGTCCGCGGGCACCATGCCGCTCGCCCCGGGCTCGAGGTTCGCGGTCGGGAAGCCGAGCTCGCGCCCACGCTGGTCCCCGCGCACGACCGTCCCACGCATGCGGTGCGGGCGTCCGAGGATCTCGCTCGCACCGCGCACGTCCCCCGCCGCGAGCAGCTCGCGCACCCACGAGCTCGACCAGCGGCGCACCGCGGGCTCGGTCCCGACGTGGTCCTCGACGACGTCGACCTCGAAGCCGTACTCGCGCCCGAGACCGATCATCGTGCCGAGGTCCCCCGCGTTGCCCCGGCCGAAGCGCACGTCCCGCCCGACGACGACGACGCTCGCGTTGAGCGGGCGCACGAGGTGGTCGAGGACGAAGCGCCGCGGGGACTGCTGGGCGAACTCGAGGGAGTAGGCGAGCACGAGGGTCGCGTCGATGCCCGTCTCGGCGAGCAGCTCGAGCCGGTCGACCTCGCCCGTGATGAGCTCGAGGTCCTGCTCGGGCCGGTGCACCCGGGCCGGGTGCGGGCTGAACGTCACCGCGACCGCGCGCCCGCCGAGCTCGCGCGCGCGGGCCACCATGCGTCCGAGGACCTCGACGTGCCCCCGGTGCACGCCGTCGAAGTTGCCGAGGGTCACGACGGACGGCCCGTACCCCGCAGGGATCTGGTCACGGTCGGTCCAGCGCAGCACGCGCACAAGCGTGCCACACGCCTCAGGTGAGCCGGTGCACGCGCAGGCGGATCCCGGCCCAGACCCCCGCGAGGCAGGACGCCGCGAAGACCCAGCCCGAGACCGCGAAGGCCGAGATGCCCGAGAGCAGGACGCCGACCGTGCAGCCGAGCGCCGTCATCGCGCCCCAGCCGAGCAGGACCCCACCGAGCAGCGCGCTGCTCGCCCCGCGCGCCGTGAGCCGCGTCGGGCGGAACCGGCCGCCCGCGAGCGCCGCGGCGAACGACGCGACGACGAGGCCGATCACGAGCCAGCCGTTCTCGGTGAGGGTCTGCACGACGGCCGTCGCGCAGCCCGCCAGGGTGTCGAGCCCCGTGAGCCGCTCAGGCAGCAGGCCGGTGCCCGCGAGCGCGGTCCGGCTCGCCGAGCCGAGCTGCGAGGTGACCCCGAGCGGCTCGACGCGCAGGTAGGCGAAGACCCCTGCAAGCCCCACGACGGTCCCCGTGACGCCCGCGGACCAGCGCCAGCGCACGATCGCGTCGCGCACCTTGGGCAGCGTCATCGGCGCGTGCTCGCGGGCCCGCAACGGCGGGGCGTGGCGCAGCAGGAGCGCGGCGAGGAGTGCGAGCACGCCGAGCGTCACGGCGAGCGCACCGCCGTAGCCGAGCCACGCGGGCAGCCACGGCGTGGGCGCGTGGGAGACTCCCGCGAGGTAGATCGCGTTCCACGTCGCGAAGCCGACGCCGAAGCCGAGCAGGACCCCGAGGAGGGCGGGCACGGCCCGCGTGTGGCCCTGGCCGAGGCGGTACAGGTGCGCCGAGACGCACCCGCCCGAGAGCGCCATGCCCAGCCCGAACACGAGGCCCGCGAGCACGAGCGGCCAGCCCACCGGGCCCACGTGCGCCTCGGGGGGCAACCGCCCTGCGTGCGGGTCGGGCAGGAACAACCCGAGCACGAGCGCGTACCCGGTCGCACCGACCGCGAGCGCTACGAGCAGGGGGTAGGCCCCGCGCGTGTTGCGGTCCTCGATCCCCTCGCGGAAGATGCACCAGAAGCAGAACCTGCCGCGCTCGAACGCGATGCCGAGCGCGGTCCCGACGAGCAGCGAGACTCCCCCGCGCGGTCCCCACGGGCTCGTGTGCAGCCACGCCGCGAGGACGAGCAAGCCGACGACGACGACGGCCGCGAGCGTCGTGCGGACCGTGTCGGCCCTCGTCCACGGGCGGGGCCCGGAGGGGGCCGACGGCGCGTGGGGCGCCGCTGCTCGGGCCGTGCGCCCGACGGCGGGTGGTGCGCTCACGTGATCTCCTTGACCCTCGGGGCCCGTCCGCGCGGCCGAGGAGCGCGGCGGACGGGCCCTGGCGAACAGCTCAGACCCCGCCCCAGACGGTGCCCGCAGGGTTGGTGACCGGGACGCCGACGGCGTTGCCGTACTCGGTCCACGAGCCGTCGTAGAGCTTCGCGTCGTAGCCGAGGATCTTGTTGAGGACGAACCACGTGTGGCTCGCACGCTCACCGATCCGGCAGTAGGTGATGATCGGCGCGCTGCCGTCGACGCCCGCCTCGGCATACAGCGCGCGCAGCTCTTCGACGGACTTGAACTTGCCGTCCTCGTCGACCGCCTCGACCCACGGGACGTTGACCGCGCCCGGCACGTGGCCCGCGCGGATCGAGAGCTCCTGGACGCCCTCGGGGGCGAAGATCTCGCCGTTGAACTCCGCCGCGCCGCGGATGTCCACGAGCGTCGCCTCTCGGTCGCCCGTCGCGACCTCGACGACCTCGGGCAGGAAGGCGCGCAGCGCAGGGTCGGCCTGCGCGGCCTCGAAGGTGCCGCGCGCGGGGGTCGGCGCCGCGAGCTCGAGCTCGCGCCCCTCGGACTCCCCGGCTCCCCGGCCGCCGTCGACGAGCCGGACGTCGTCGTGCCCGTAGAGCGTGAAGACCCACGCGCCCCACGCGGCGAACCAGTTGTTGGAGTCGCCGTAGAGCACGACTGTCGAGTCCTTGTCGATCCCCGCCTCCTGGGCGAGCTCGGTGAAGCGCTCGGGAGGCACGACGTCGCGCGTCACGGTGTCGACGAAGGCCGTGTGCCACGGGACGTTCACCGCGCCCGGGACGTGGCCCCGCTCGTACAGGCCCGGGTCGACGCTCACCTCGATCACGGCGACCTTGTCGTCGTCGAGGTGCTCGGCGAGCCAGTCGGTCGACACGACGACGTTCTCGAAGCCGGTCACCTCGCTGCGTGCGTCGAGCGCAGGTGCCGCCTCGGCGACACCCTGCGCGGCGCTCGGTGCCGCGTCGTCGGCGAGCGGCTCGGTCGCGGGGCTCGAGCAGGCCGCGAGGCCCGCGACGAGCAGGATCGGTACGGCGAGCGCGGCGGGGCGGCTCGTGGAGCGGGGCATGGTCGTCCTCCTGGGCGTTGTGGCGTCGCGCTCCGGGGCGGAGCGGCGGCCACGTTGCCCGGCGGGAGTACGCCGGCAAACCCCCTCACGCCATGTCTCACGAAGTGAGACCGGCGAGACGGCCTAGAAGCGGGTCGGGTCGAAGACCTTGACCGTGTAGGAGTACTTCGACTTCTTCGCGCCCTTGATGCCCGAGACGCTCACGCGGTAGCGCACCGACTTCTTGCCCTGGGGAACCTTGACCCCCTTGACGGTGAACACGAGCGTGTGGGGGCCGTACCCGTTCTTGATCTTGTGCTTCTTGACCTTGAGCGAGCGGAGCTTCTTGCCCTTCGAGCTCACCTGGTGCACCTTGACCTTGGCCCTGGCGAACGAGACGCGCGAGCGGGAGGTCGAGATCGACCAGCGGCCCTCGGGCTCGAGCTGGGTCGGGAACCACCCCTTCGAGGGCCACGTGAGATAGGTCGGGGAAGCCGCCTTGCTCGAGCGCTTCGTGCCGATCACGGTCAAGGCGTTCGCGTGGCGCGTCGAGCCCGTGGCCATGACGCGGGTCGAGGGGTTGAGGATCCAGCGACGGTGGCCGACGGCCTCGTTGCCGGAACCCGCGTCGGTCATGTAGCCGACGATCGCGCGGGCCCCGGTCGAGGGCATGCGGTCCCCGGAGCCGTAGTACGCGAGGAAGAGGTTCGAGCGGCCGGCCGCGGTGCGCGCCGCGGAGGAGTAGCAACGCGAGAAGCTCGCCTTCGTGGGCGAGTGCGAGAGTGCCCCGTTGGCCTGCATGAGGAGCGCCGCGCGGAGCGCACGCTTGTTGAGCTTCGAGCTGAGCTTGACGGGGTCGAGGCGGTTGAGCGCGCGCACGAAGTTGATCGCCTTGCGGGTCGCCTTGCGCGACTTCGCGGACTCCTTGCCGACCCGGCAGCTTGCGACCGAGCCGTTCCAGCCGGTCTTGACCCGCAGTGCCGGGGCGAGCACCTTGTTGTAGGCCCGCGCGACCGAGGCGCGCGAGCTCGGGTCGAGGTCGACGTCCTTCGCGCTCGCCGTCACGACACCCGTGCCGAGCGCAAGCGCCAGCGTGACGAGCGCGCTCAGCACCATGCGGCGCGGGCGCGCCTCGTTCCGTCCCTGACCCATCGGGTTTCCTCCCTGTCGCACCGATCTGCCCCCCGTGGTTGACGGGAGTCCCGGTGTGCCGATCTGTCCCCGTGGGTTTCGGGGTGTCGCAGACTCCCGGGACGTTATGTGTGGTATCGGCAGATGGCGAACGAGAGCCTGTGGAAGAAAAGGGACCTATCGCACATCACGGGATCTACCTCCGGAAATGTGAGCGAGATCACACACCGATGGGGGTCCGCATTCGCCCCCTCGGAGCAATCGGTTCACCCTTTCCGGGGAACCGATCGGGCACTTGTACGCTCGACCCGTGCCCGACATCGCCCTCCTCCTGCTCGGCCTCGTCGCGCTCGTCGCGGGGGCCGAGCTCGTGGTCCGCGGCGGGGGCCGCGTCGCGGCCGGTCTCGGGGTCGCCCCGATCATCATCGGCGTCACGATCGTCTCGATCGGCACGTCCGCCCCCGAGCTCGCGGTCGGCATCGAGGCTGCCGCCCAGGGCAACGGCTCGCTCGCGATCGGCAACATCGCGGGGACGAACGTCGTCAACCTCCTGCTCGTGCTCGGGCTGAGCGCCGCGATCCGCCCGCTCGAGATGCATACCCAGACCTTGCGGCTCGACCTGCCCGTCATGGTCGTCGCCGCCGCAGCCGTGACCTTCCTCGCGTGGGACGGCACGCTCTCCCGGCTCGACGGCGTCCTGCTCGCCGCGAGCGCGGCCGCCTACACGATCGTCATCGTGCGCGTCGCGCGCCGCGAGCGGCCGTTCGTCAAGCAGGAGTACGAGCGCGAGTACACCCCGCCGCCGCCGAAGGAGCCCGTCACAGGCTTGCTGTGGAACGGTGCGCTCCTGCTCGCGGGGATCGCCGTCGTCGTGATCGGCGCAGACCTGCTCGTCGACGGCGCCTCGGGCCTCGCGCGCGCCTCAGGGCTCTCCGAGGCGTTCATCGGTCTGACGATCGTCGCGATCGGCACCTCGGCGCCCGAGCTCGTCACGACGATCGTGTCGACCGTGCGCGGAGAGCGCGACATCGCGATCGGCAACCTGCTCGGCTCGAGCGTGTTCAACCTGTTCCTCATCCTCGGCGTGACCGCGATGGTCCCGCGCGGCGGGATCGGGGTCGAGCACGACCTCATGCGGATCGACCTGCCGGTCATGCTCGCCGTCGCGGTGCTGTGCGTCCCGGTGTTCTTCTCCGGAAGGCGCGTCTCACGCTGGGAGGGCATCGGCTTCGTCGCGCTCTACGCGGGCTACCTCACATACCTCCTCGCGGCGCGTACCTGATCAGGCGGGCGCGAGCACGAGCACGGGCCGAGACCGGCCACGCTCGTCCGCGAGCAGCGCGACGAGCCCGCCGTCCGGGGCGAAGGCCGCGACGGGCACCTCGCGCGTCCCGACGAGCCCCGGGACCGGCTCGAGCGGGCGGCCGAACGACAGCTCGCGTGCCTCACGCGGGCTCAGCTCGCGGGCGGGCAGGATCGCCCGGGCCGCGGCCGCGAGCGGAAGGACCTCGAGATCCGCCGCGAGCTCGTCGAGCGTGCGCGCCACGTCGAGCCCGTACCCGCCCACGCGCGTGCGACGCAGCGCCGTGAGGTGCCCGCCCACGCCGAGCGCCTGACCGAGGTCGCGCGCGAGCGCGCGCACGTACGTGCCCGAGGAGCACTCGACCGCCACGTCGACGTCGGTCACCGCAGTGCCGTCCGACGCGAGCGCCTCGCGCACCGCGAGCACGTCGAAGCGGTGCACCGTCACGGGCCGCGCCGCGAGCTCGGGGGTCTCCCCCGCACGCACCCGCGCGTAGGCCCGCTTGCCGTCGACCTTGATCGCGCTCACCGCGCTCGGCACCTGCGCGATGCGGCCCGTGAGCGCGCGCACGGCAGCGTCGAGCGCAGCGCGGTCGAGGTCGTGCGCGGCGACCGCCGCAACGACCTCACCCTCGGCGTCGTCCGTCGTGGTCGACTGACCGAGACGCACGGTCGCGAGGTAGGTCTTGTCCGCGCCGACGACGTACGTGAGCAGTTTCGTCGCGCGCCCGACCCCGAGCACGAGCACGCCCGTGGCCATCGGGTCGAGCGTCCCCGCGTGCCCGACGCGGCGGGTCGCGGCGAGCCGGCGCATGCGCGCGACGACGTCGTGGCTCGTCCAGCCGGACGGCTTGTCGACGACGACGACGCCGTCGGGCGCAGGGGTTCGCCCCACGCGCCCGACGGCGTCGTCCCGAGAGTCGCTCACTCCTCGTCGGCGTCGCGCGGCTTGCGGTACGGGTCCGCCTCGCCCGCCGGCTCGGCCTTTGCGGCGAGCTCGGCGAGCTGGGCGTCACGCTCGGCCGCCTCGCGCAGGACGTCCTCGAGATGCTTCGCGGAGTCCGGGAGCGCGTCAGGCACGAACTCGATGCTCGGCGTGAGGCGCAGGCCGAGCCGGCGCCCCACCTCCGAGCGGATCATGCCTTTCGCGCTCTCGAGCGCCGCAGCACTCGCCTCGCGCTCGGACTCCTCGCCGAGCACGGTGTAGAACACCGAGGCGTGCTGGAGGTCACCCGTGACGCGCACCTCGGTCACCGTCACGAAGCCGAGCCGCGGGTCCTTGACCCGCCGCTCGAGCAGCTCCGCGACGATCACCCGGATGCGGTCGGCGACCTTGCGCCCCCGGATCTGGTGCTCGCTCATCGCACGCTCCGATCAGGTCCGGGGCTTCTCACGAAGCTCGAAGGTCTCGATCGTGTCGCCCTCCTGCAGGTCGTTGAAGGTCCCGAGCCCGATGCCGCACTCGTAACCCTCGCGGACCTCGGTGACGTCGTCCTTGAAGCGACGCAGCGACTCGATCGTGAGGTTGTCCCCCACGACGGTCCCCGCACGCAGGACCCGCGCCTTCGTGCCACGGCGGATCTCGCCGCTGCGCACGATCGACCCGGCGATGTTGCCGAACTTCGAGGAGCGGAACACCTCGCGGATCTCGGCGGTGCCGAGGCGAGCCTCCTCGAACTCGGGATTGAGCATGCCCTTGAGCGCAGCCTCGACTTCCTCGATCGCCTGGTAGATGACCGAGTAGAACCGCACGTCGACGCCCTCGCGCTCGGCGAGCTCCTCGACCCGCTCGGCGTACCGGACGTTGAACCCGATGATGATCGCCGAGTCGACGGTCGCGAGGTTGATGTCGTTCTGCGTGATCGCACCCACACCACGGTGGATGACGCGCAGCGCGACCTCGTCGCCGACGTCGATCTTGAGCAGCGCGTCCTCGAGGGCCTCCACGGCACCCGAGACGTCACCCTTGAGGACGAGGTTGAGCGTCTCGACCTTGCCCTGCTCGAGCGCCTCGGTGAAGTCCTCGAGGCTGATGCGCTTGCGGCGCTTGGCCAGGAGGGCTGCCCGCTCGGCGGCCTCGCGCTTCTCGGCGATCTGCCGCGCGGTGCGGTCGTCGGGGGCGACGAGGAAGCTGTCGCCCGCGCTCGGCACCGAGGTCAGACCCAGCACGAGGACAGGGCGGGCCGGGCCCGCCTCGGTGACCTCGTTGCCGTGCTCGTCGAACATCGCGCGCACCCGGCCGTGGGCCGTGCCCGCGACGATCGCGTCGCCGACCCGCAGGGTGCCCGTCTGCACGAGCACGGTCGCGACCGCCCCGCGGCCCTTGTCGAGGTTCGCCTCGATCGCGACGCCCCGGGCCTCGCGGTCGGGGTTCGCGGTGAGCTCGAGCGCCGCGTCCGCCGTGAGCAGGACGGCCTCGAGGAGCTCGTCGATGCCCTGACGCTTGAGCGCCGAGATGTCGACGAACATCGTGTCGCCGCCGTACTCCTCGGCCACGAGGTTGTACTCGGTGAGCTGCTGGCGCACCTTGGCCGGGTTGGCCTCGGGCTTGTCGACCTTGTTGACCGCGACGACCACGGGCACGCCCGCGGACTGCGCGTGGTTGAGCGCCTCGATCGTCTGGGGCATCACGCCGTCGTCGGCCGCGACCACGAGGATCGCGATGTCGGTGACCTGAGCACCTCGAGCACGCATCGCGGTGAACGCCTCGTGACCCGGGGTGTCGACGAACGTCAGGACACGGTCGGTGCCCTCGTGCTCGTGGTGCACCTGGTACGCGCCGATGTGCTGGGTGATTCCGCCGGCCTCACCCGCGACGACGTCGGTCGAGCGGATCGCGTCGAGCAGCTTCGTCTTGCCGTGGTCGACGTGGCCCATGACGGTCACGACGGGCGGACGCGGCTGGAGGTTCGCCTCGTCCTCCTCGGCCTCGGCCTCGAGGTCGATGTCGAAGGCCTCGAGCAGCTCGCGGTCCTCCTCCTCGGCCGAGACCATCTCGACGACGTAGCCGAGCTCGGCGGCGAGGGTCCCGAAGGTGTCCTCGTCGAGGGACTGCGTCGCGGTCGCCATCTCACCGAGGTGGAACAGGACCGTCACGAGGCTCGCGGGGTTCGCGTCGATCTTGTCGGCGAAGTCGTTCAGGGACGAGCCGTGGCGCAGGCGCACGACGGTCTTGCCGTCACCGCGCGGGACGTGCACGCCGCCGAGCGACGGCGCCTGCATCTGCTCGAACTCCTGGCGCTTCGCTCGCTTGGACTTGCGTCCGCGGACGGGACGGCCGCCCGCGCGCCCGAAGGCACCCTGCGTCGAGCCGCGGCCACCGCCGCCGGGACGACCCCGTCCGCCGAAGCCACCGCCGGGACGACCTCCACCAGCCGGGCCACCGCCACGCCCACCAGGGCCGCCGCCCGAGCGACCTGGGGCACCGACCGGCTGGACTCCGCCGCGCGCTGCCGCGGG
>JAJUHG010000028.1 GCA_029267995.1 Micrococcales bacterium | reverse complement strand
GTCGCGCCAGCCTGCTCGGTCTCGGCGAGGCGCTCCAGGAGACGCTCGCGTTCTGCTGCGAGGAGCTGGAGCTGCTGATGCAGGACCCCCGTCTCGCTCTCCTCGGTATGACTCACTTCCAGATTCCCCGGGTGTCGACGAATGGGATCGCGGGCCGCAGCCCCTTGAAGGCAGTGTGGTCGACGAGCAGCACGGCCAGATCCGCTTCAGCCAGCGCTCGGTCGATGTCTACGAGCTCGACGTTGCGGCGGTTCGCGAGCTCTGCGGGGAGCCCGTCGATGTGCGGTTCGACAACCAGGATTCGTCCGCCTGGGAGCTGATCGGCGAGCTCGCCGGCGATCCGTCGTGCGGGCGACTCGCGGAGGTCGTCGATGTCGGGCTTGAATGCGAGACCGAGCGCTGCGACGACCGGGGTCTCGCTTCCGTCGACCGACCTGAGCACCTTCTCGAGAACCCACTGCGGCTTGCCGTCGTTGACGTCGCGAGCACTGCGGATGACCTTCGTCAGGTCCGGGGCAGCGTCGACGATGAACCACGGATCCACGGCGATGCAGTGCCCACCGACGCCCGGTCCGGGCTGGAGGATGTTGACGCGCGGGTGATGGTTCGCGAGCTCGATGAGTTCCCAGACGTCGATGCCCAGGCGGTCACAGATGAGCGACAGCTCGTTCGCGAAGGCGATGTTCACGTCCCGGAACGAGTTCTCGACGAGCTTCGCCATCTCGGCGGTCATGGCGTCCGTGGTGAGGAGCTGCCCGTTGCAGAAGATGGCGTAGACCTCGCATGCCCGCTTGGACGCCCTGGGGGTCAGCCCGCCGACGATGCGGTCGTTCTCGACAAGCTCAACCATGACCTTGCCGGGTAGGACGCGCTCCGGGCAGTGAGCGAATTCGGGCGCGGCGTCGCTGCCGACGAGATCCGGCCGTGCCGCGAAGATCCAGTCGGCGAGCTTCTGCGTCGCTCCAGGCGGGGACGTCGACTCAAGGATGACCAGCTCGCCGCCTCTGAGCTGTGGTGCGATCGCCTCCCCTGCCGCCTTGATGTACGAGAGGTCTGGGGCGTGGTCATCGAGGAACGGCGTGGGGACGGCCACGATGTAGACGTCGGCGTGCGGCATCTCGGTCGAAGCCGAGAGCAGGCCTCGCTGGACGGCACCCGACACATACGTCGCCAGGTCTGGTTCGACGAACGGAGGCTCGCCCGCGTTGACGGCGGCGACCGTGTCGGGGTTGATGTCTACCCCGACGACCTCGACACCTTGAGCTGCAAGGATCGCAGCGGTGGGAAGCCCGATGTAGCCGAGCCCGACGACCGCGATCCTCAGGTCCTTGTCCACCAGCACTGCGGTCGAGTTCACGACTCTCCTCCGAAGTCGGCCAGGCGGTCGCCAAGGCCGAAGAACTGCTCGATCGCTGCGACGGTACGCGCTGCTGCCTTACCGTCGCCATAGGGGTTCACGGCGTTGGCCATCGACTCGTAGTGGGCGGGTTCATGCAGCAATCGGCTGACCTCGGTGATGATGCGCTCGCTGTCCGTCCCGATGAGCTTTACGGTGCCGGCGTCGACGGCCTCCGGACGCTCGGTGTTCTCGCGCAGCACCAGGACTGGCTTCCCGAGGGAGGGCGCCTCTTCCTGGACACCGCCCGAGTCGGTCACGACCAGGGTGGCGGCCGCGGTGAGCTGGGCGAAGTCGGTATAGGACAGCGACGCCGTCAGAAGGACGTTGTCGAGGTCCTCGAGGGCAGGTCGGAAGATGTCCTGGACGAGCGGGTTGGCGTGAAGGGGGAGGACGAGCTGCACGTCGGGCTCGCGCAGGGCGATCTCTCGAAGCGCCTTTGCAGTGCGCTCCATCGGTTCGCCCCAGGACTCGCGGCGGTGGGAGGTGACGAGGATCAGCTTGCGTCCGGTCAGCTCGAGGCCCGCCAGCTCCTCGTTCTGGTAAGGCCGGGGAGATGCGACGGTCTCGAGCAGGGCGTCGATCACGGTGTTCCCCGTGACGGCGATCGTCGTCGGATCGACTCCCTCGCCAAGGAGGTTCTGCTTGCTCACCGACGTGGGGGCTAGGTGCAGGGAGGAGATCCTGGTCAGCAGGCGGCGGTTTCCCTCCTCCGGGAAGGGCGACCAGATCGTCTCGGTACGCAGTCCTGCCTCGACGTGGAAGACGGGAATCTGCTGGTAGAAGGCGGCGAGGCCCGCGACGAATGCTGAACTTGTGTCCCCCTGGACGACGAGGGCGTCGGGCCGGGACTCCTTGAGCACGGGCGTGAGTCGCTCGAGTGTCTTGGCTGCCGTCGTCTCGAGCCCTTGACCGGGGGCGAAGATGTCGAGGTCGGCCTCGGGCTCGATCCCGAAGGCTTCGTTCACCTGGTCGAGCATGGCGCGATGCTGGCCCGTCACCACGACATGGGGCCGCAAGGTCTGGGACCGCTGGAGCGCCTTGACGATGGGGGCCACCTTGATCGCCTCCGGGCGAGTCCCGTAGACGGTCATGATTGTGCGCACGCGTGCTCCTTGGTCTGAGATGTCCGTAAGGATGGTAGCCAAGTCCCGGGGCACTCGATCCGGGCGGCGTGGAGTCGGTGATACTTGGGCGGTGCAGGGGTCGCGGATGAGGGCGGGAAGAGTGGGGACACTGCGGCGAGTGCTGGGCCGTGCGCCTGCGTCCCGTCGGCTCGTGATCAGCTACTTGTTCCCGCCGGCGGCCGAGACCTCCGGGCTTGTCGTCGCGAAGCGCATCCACTCCTGGGGGCTTCCCGTCGACGTCATTGCGAACGAGGCGCCTGCGGGACGAGAGCCCGACCCCGGTGCGGTCACCGTTGCTGGGCCGACTGTCGGACACGTGGTGCGGCTCAAGGGGCGTCGCAACAAGCTTGCCGACTGGCAGAACGTAGAGCGCTTCGCGAGCCGCGGTCTCAGAAAGATCCGTGCGCTCGAGGCGGAGGGACGCCGCTACGGATCGGTCTACAGCCGTTCGATGATGCCCAGCTCCCATGTTCTCGCAGCGCTCTACAAGCTCGAGCACCGCGAGGTCCCATGGATCGCGGAGTTCTCCGACCCGTTGGTTCTCGATACCCGCGGGGACCGACGCCGAGCGCCCGCCGAGGGTGAGATCGCGGACCGGCTTCGCGCGGCGCTGCGTGAGGCCGGCGTCGAGCCGCCCGGCGTCGACGAGATGTTCGAGCTCGTCGAGGCGCTCGTCTATGCGTTTGCGGATGAGATCGTCTTCACAAATGAGAACCAACGCGACCTGATGCTCGGTCTCGTGCCGCACGAGGAGCTACGTGCGCGTGCCGCGCGACACGCCATCGTCGCAGCGCACCCCGCTCCCGCACCCGAGCTGTACGTCGCGACACCGGTGTCGACCGGGTTTGACGGGGACGTGGTCAACATCGGCTACTTCGGGGTCTTCTACGGGGTCCGATCCGCCGCGGCTTTGCTAGCCCCGTGGACCAGGCTCGACGCGGGAGAGCGCGCGTCGGTGCGACTCCATCTGTACGTTCCAAAGCCGGATGCGGTGCGCGAGCAGGTCTCGGCCATGGGCCTCGGCGATTGCGTCGAGGTTCATCCGTTCGTCCCCTATCTCGAGTTCCTCAACATCACGACGCAGCTGGACTGGCTCGTCGTCGCGGACTCTGCGGCTCGCGACCATCACGGCGCGAACCCGTATCTGCCGTCGAAGCTCAGCGACTACCTCGGTTCAGGGACCCCCGTATGGGGGATCGTCGAAGAAGGAAGTCCGATGGACAGGATTCGGGGCTTGACCACGACACCCCTGGGGGACGACGAGGCGGCTCTCGCGCTCCTACGACGCATCGTCCGCGATCACGTTCCCCGCTGAGCCATCGGCTGCGAGGGCGGACGAGCTGGCTAGGCCAGCAACGTCCGCAGGTACTCGCCGTACCCGCTCTTCTCGAGGGTCTCAGCCCTGGCGAGAAGCTCCTCGTCGCTGAGGAAGCCCTGCCGCCACGCGACTTCTTCGGGGACACCGATCTTGAGGCCTTGCCGCTTCTCGATCGTCCGCACGTACGCCGTGGCCTCGGCGAGGTCGTCGAACGTCCCGGTGTCGAGCCATGCCGTGCCGCGCGGGAGCACCTCGACGTGCAACCGACCGCGCTCAAGATAGTGCCGGTTGACGTCGGTGATCTCGAGCTCTCCGCGTGCGCTCGGCCGCAGCGACCGTGCGATCGTCACGACCTCGTTGTCGTAGAAGTACAGCCCGGGCACGGCGTAGCTCGAGCGAGGCTCGGCCGGTTTCTCCTCGATCGACACCGCTCGGTGGTTCTCGTCGAACTCGACCACGCCGTACGCGCTCGGGTTGCCCACGTGGTAGGCGAACACGGCGCCGCCGTCGATCGTGTGGAAGCGCTGGAGCTGGGTGCCCAGGCCCGGGCCGTAGAAGACGTTGTCCCCGAGCACGAGGGCGCACGCGTCGTCACCGATGAAGTCCGCACCGATGAGGAACGCCTGCGCGAGGCCGTCGGGCGAGGGCTGGGTCGCAAAGCTGATGCTCACACCGAACTGCGAACCGTCCCCGAGCAGGCGCTCGAAGGCCTCGGCGTCCGTGGGTGTCGTGATCACGAGGATGTCCCGGATCCCCGCGAGGATCAGCGTCGAGAGCGGGTAGTACACCATCGGCTTGTCGTACACCGGCACGAGCTGCTTGCTGACCCCAAGTGTGATCGGGTGCAGGCGTGAACCGGTGCCGCCGGCCAGGATGATCCCGCGCACGCCTAGCTCCTCGCCTCGACCTTGCCCTGCAGGAACCTTGCGACGGTCCCGGCCTCGGGCAGCAGCCCTGCGTCACGAGCGCTCGCGAGGCTCGGCGCGGCGTGGTCCTTCGGGGAGCGCACGTGTGTCAAGGGGGACCCGTCGCGCGCCGTCGTCGGCCACGCGATGCCTACCTGCGGGTCGAACGCGTCGACCTCACGCTCGATGTCGGGGGCGTAGGTGCTTGAGCACAGGTACACGACGGTCGAGTCGTCCTCGAGCGAGCAGAAGCCGTGCCCGAGCCCTTCGCTCAGGTACACCGCGCGGCGGTCGGCATCGTCGAGGAGCACCGCCTCCCAGCGCCTGAAGGTCGGTGACCCGACCCGTACGTCGACGACGACGTCGAGCACCGCCCCGCGGGTGCACGTTACGTACTTCGCCTGGCCCGGCGGGGTCGCGGTGAAGTGGATCCCGCGGACGACCCCCGCAGCCGAGACCGAGCAGTTGACCTGCGCGAGGTCGAACCGGTGCCCGAGGGCCTCGGCGAGCTCGTCGTTGCGGAACACCTCGAGGAACGTACCCCGCTCGTCGGTGTGCAGGTCAGGGGTGCTGACCCAGGCGCCTTCGATCGCCAGCTTGCGCCACTGCACGATGACTCCTCGGGTCTGGTCCATGGGGCAGGATGACTCTATCTGTGCAGGTATGTCCCCACCAGGACATCGGCGACCCGGGAGACTGCCTCATGACCAGCTGGCTCGTGACCGGCGCGTGCGGGATGCTCGGCAAGGACCTCGTGGACGTGCTGCGGGCGGCGGGCCACGAGGTGACCGCGCTCGGACGCACGGACCTCGACGTCCTCGATGCGAGCGCGGTGCACGAGGCGGTCGCGGGGCACGCCGTCGTCGTCAACTGCGCGGCGTGGACCGCGGTCGACGACGCAGAGTCCCACGAGACCGAGGCACACGCGGTGAACGCCGTCGGCGCGGGCAACGTCGCGACCGCCGCGGCCGCGCACGGGGCGCGTATGGTCCACGTCTCGACCGACTACGTGTTCGACGGCGCCGCCTCGACCCCCTACGCCGAGGATGCCCCGACCCGACCCGTGGGCGCCTACGGTCGCACGAAGGCCGCGGGGGAGGAGCTCGTGCGGGCGAACGCCCCCGACCACCTCGTGGTGCGCACCGCATGGCTGTACGGCGCGCACGGACCATGCTTCCCGCGCACGATCGCACGCCTGCTCGCCGAGCGTGAGCAGGTCGCCGTCGTCGACGACCAGCGCGGCCAGCCCACCTGGACACGGGACGTCGCGCAGCTCGTCGAGCGCCTCGCGTCCCGCGCCCCGGCCGGCACGTACCACGCGACGAGCAGCGGCGAGACGACATGGTTCGGCTTCGCGCGCGCGGTGGCCGCGGCCCTCGACCTCGACCCCGCGCGGGTCACCCCAACGACGAGCGACGCGTTCGTGCGCCCGGCCCCGCGCCCTGCGTTCTCCGTGCTCGGTCACGAGGCGCTGCGCGCTGTGGGCATCGCCCCGATCGGGCACTGGCACGAGCGGTGGCGCGAGGCAGCACCCGCTGTCCTCGACTTGTGACAGACCGGGACGAACCGCACCGACCGGCGCGCGCGCCACCAGAGATTCCGGGCAGATCACCAGGCGGTTGCTAGCGTCGTGGACCATGGCACGGACCTTCCCCGCCGCGCTAGCACTCGTCGTCGCCGTGACCGGGAGCCCGCTCCCCGCCGCAGCAGCGTCGACGCTCCCGGCTCCCCAGACCACCGCCCGCACCTCGCTCGCGACCTCGAGCAGCACGGACGGCCCCGCCCGCACGTGGTCGCTCCCGCTCGAGGGGGTCCAGCGCGCCGCCGTCGCGGCCGCCCCCGCCTTCACGCACACCGAGCACGACGACGACGCCCTCGCAGGCACCCTTGCGGCACTGAGCCCCGCGAGCCGGACCGAGCGGTTCACGCTCGCGGCAGTCTCGTGGGAGCCTGACCCGAGCGACGAGGTCACCTCGATCGCGCTGCGCGTCCGAGAGGGCGGCGCGTGGAGCGACTGGTACGAGGTCGGCGTCGCCGCGAGCGACGACCCGAAGGCCCGGCTCGGGTCTGAGCCCGTGATCGCTCCCGGGGCCGACGGCGTCCAGGCACGCGTCGAGACCGTCTCGGGGCGCACGCCACGCGGCCTGCGCATCGACCTCGTCCACGAGCCGGAGCGCAGCGGTGACGCGCGCGTCGCGCGCGCAGCACGGTCCGTGACGACCACCTCGGACGAGACCCTCGGGGACGCGCCCGCCGACGACGTCCCCTCCGACGACGCCCCGTCCGACAAGACCCCGACCGACGACCCCGCGACCGAGCGGCCCGAGCCCGGACCGCCCAAGGACGCGATCGCGCAGGGCGACGAGATCCGACCCGAGATCGTCACGCGCGCCGAGTGGGGGGCCGACGAGTCGGTCGTGTCCGACTCCGGGCGGTCCACGAAGCTCGAGGCTGTCTACGTGCATCACACCGCGGGCTCGAACACCTACACCCGCGCGCAGTCTGCGAGCGTCGTCCGAGGGATCTTGCGCTACCACGCCGTGACGCTCGGCTGGCCCGACATCGGCTACCAGTTCCTCGTGGACCGCTTCGGCACGATCTACGAGGGACGCCGCGGTGCGCTCGACGAGCTCATCGTGGGCGCCCAGGCCGGCGGGTTCAACACGAACACGATCGGTGTCTCGGCGATGGGCGACTTCCGGGCGAAGAACCCGGCCGACCCGATGCTCGAGTCGATCATCGACGTCATCGCGTGGCAGACGTTCAAGTGGGACATGAAGCCCAAGTCGAAGGTCCGCCTGCGCACGGGCGGCTCGACGGGGTCAGGCACGCGCTGGAAGCCCGGGGAGATGACCCCCAAGCTCGCGCGCATCCGCGGCCACCGCGCGACCAACTACACCGCGTGCCCGGGCGACCGGCTCAACGCGAAGCTCCCGCACATCCGCACCGAGGTCGAGTACCGCCGCGCCGTCGCGCTCGCGGCCTACGGCACGGTTCCCGCCCCGCCCGCACGACCCGTGGGTGTCGCGCTCAAGGCGAAGCAGACGCCCGTGCGCGTGTCGAAGAAGCTCACGGTCCGCTGGCAGCCCGCCGCCGGCGCGGTCCGCTACGAGCTGGTCCGCCGCAACGCGAAGCACGGCAACACCTTCAAGCCGAAGGGGGGCGGCTGGAAGGTCTACAAGACGACCACCGACACCAAGATCAAGCTCAAGATCCCCAACGGCCGGACCTGGATGTTCGGCGTGCGCGCCGTCGGCCCGCACGGTCACCGGTCGATGGTGCGCGTGCTCGGTCAGACCACGCGGCCCGTGCCATCGAAGCTGCTCGAACGGAGCAAGGGCAAGAAGAAGTGGCGCAAGGCGGTCGACCAGAAGTACTTCCGCAACCGGGCGTACACGACCCGCAAGAAGAACGCGACCATCACCGTGCGCGGGGCCAAGGACATCACCCAGGTGTGGCTCATCGCTCCGAGCGGACCGAACTACGGGCGCGTGCGGGTGAGCGTGGGCGGCGTCAAGATCCGCAACGTCAAGATGGCGCGCAAGAAGTACAAGCCGCTGCGCCGCATCAAGGTCGTCCTGCCGCGCCCCATGAGCGGTGACGTCCAGATCACGACCCTCGACAAGAAGCGGGTGCGCATCAGCGCGGTCGCACTTCCCCGGAGCTAGGAGCTCCTGCCCGGGGTGTCCTCGCAGGCCACGAGCGTTGCAGTTGCAGGGCAGGTGGAGTGCTGTGCAGGCTGACCGGATGAAGAACACACCCCAGGGACCGACCGCAGGTCGCTCGTTGCCCGTCGCCGCGCGAGCAGCCTTCGTGGCCCTGGTCGCCCTCGCTCTCGCGTTCGCCGGAGCGTCGGCACCGGCGTACGCCGCGCCACCGAAGGTCGAGGTCACGTTGAGCGTGAGCTCGACCGAGCTCGCGAAGGGCGAGATGGTGTGGATGCGCGGCAAGGTCACGAACGCCACGACCGGCGAACCGGTCGCGGGCGCCAAGGTCCGCATCGAGCGCCGCACCAAGAACGGGTGGAAGCGCCTCAAGACCCGCACCACCAAGTCCAACGGGAAGTTCGGCTACGAGCTGCGTGCCTCGAAGGGCAAGTACCGCGTCCGCGTGGTCGCGACGTCGAAGGCGCGCAAGGCCACGAGCGCGAAGGAGCGCGTGAAGTTCTCGGTCAAGGACCGCAAGCTTGCCGAGCGCTCCCGCGAGCTCGGCAAGCGCACCGGGAAGGTGCGCGACCGCGGCGAGACCGTGCGACTGGCGGGTGGCACGAGGGCCAAGTGGCGCAACTACTCGAAGCTGATGCTCGTCGAGGTCACCAAGAACGACAAGCGCCGCACCTGGCTCGTCCCGGGTGACATCCGCGACGCCTACCGCAAGGCCGGCGGCCCCGAGGGGCGCCTCGGTGCCCCCCTGTCCGACCCGCGCTGCGGCCTGCGCGCCGACGGCTGCGTCCAGCGCTTCCAGGGCGGCTCGATCTACGACACGCGCAACACCTCGCGTGCCACGGTCGTGTACGGCAAGGGCCGCCGCACCGAGGTGCTCGCCGCGGCGCTGTCCCAGGACGGTTACCAGGAGCCGGTCTACCGCGCCTCGAAGTTCAACAAGTGGATCAACTCGGTCGGTCGGCCGTGGTGCTCGGCGTTCGTCTCGTGGGCGGCCGCAGCGGTCGACAGCAAGGCGATCCCCAAGCACGCGCGGCTCTTCCAGCTCTACGCCGACCTGCGGGCGAACGCCCCCGAGCGCTTCCGCTCCAAGCCCAAGCAGGGCGCGCTCGCGATGTACGACTACAACAACGACGGCATCACCAAGCCGACCCACATCGGGCTCGTGCTCGAGGTCCGCAAGAACACGATCGTGACGGTCGAGGGCAACACCGCCAACCCGCGTCGGCCGCGCGTCGGCGGCGGGGTGCACAAGAAGGTGCGCCCCCAGTCCGAGGTCCTCTTCTACTGGTACCCGAGGTACTGAGCACCTGAGCAGAGGCGTCCCAGCGTGCCGCACGGCACGTCGGGGCGGGTCCGTGGTCGATACTGGGGCGGTCCGTACCGCCCACCACCTGGAGTGCCGCGCGCATGTCGCCCAGCTCGATCCTGGCCCGGCTGCGTCGGACCGTCCGCTCGCGCGGGGGGTACGTCCTGCGCCGGGCCGGCCTGCTGCCCTCGGGCGTGCCCGACGGGCTTGGTGACGACGCGCAGCTGCTCGGCACGCGGCTCGACGCCCGGTTCGTGGTGTTCTTCGCCGGCACGGTCCGCAACCTCTATCAGCTGCGCCAGTGGTACGGCCCCCTCGAGGCCCTGCACGCGCACGTCCCCGTCCTGCTCATGTGCAACGACTCGCGCGTCGGCCAGGTGCTGCGCGCCGAGGCACCCCTGCCGTCGGTGACCGTGGGCCGCTTCGCGACGCTCGACGACGTGACCTCCCGTTCGGACGTCGCCGTGTTCGGCTACGTCGGCAACGAGGGCGGCAACTTCCAGACCCTGCGCATCACGAGCGCCCTGCACGTGTTCCTCACCCACGGCGAGTCCGACAAGCTCGTCTCGGTGACCGGCCAGATGAAGGCCTACGACTACGTGTTCGTCGCGGGCCGCGCTGCGCAGGACCGCTTCGCCGAGCACCTGCTGCGCTTCGACGTCGACGCCCGTACGAAGCTCGTCGGACGCGCCCAGCTCGACCACGTCGCCGTCGGACCCAGACCGCGGGGCGACGGCGAACGCGTGACGGTCATGTACGCCCCCACCTGGGAGGGCGGCCAGGGCTCGAGCGACTACTCCTCGGTGCTCACGCACGGCAGACGCCTCGTCGAGGCGGTCCTCGCCGACCCACGCCTGCGCCTCGTCTATCGACCCCACCCGCGCACGGGCGCGAGCCGCGCGGACTTCGAGACCGCCGACCACCAGATCAGGGCACTCGTGCGGCGCGGGGGAGGGACCGTCGACACGGGCCCCGACCCGGTCGAGACCTTCGCGAGCGCGGACATCCTCGTCGCGGACGTCTCGGCGATCGCGCACGACTGGCTCCCGACCCGCCGCCCGCTCGTCGTGACCGACGTCGAGTCCCCGGCGAGCGTCGTGGCCCGCACGCGGCTCGCCGACGTCGTCCCTCGCCTCACGGTCGCCCAGCTGCCCGAGGTTGCCGAGCTGATCCACCACCACGCGACCCAGGACCCCGTCCGCGACGAGCGGGTCGCGCTCGAGGAGTACTACTTCGGTGACCCCGCGCTCGGGACGGGGACCGAGCGCTTCGTCGCGGCGTGCCTCGAGGTGATCGCCGAGCGCGACGCCGAGCTCGACGCGAAGGGCCGCCGATGAAGGCCCGCGCCCGGCTCGTGGCCCTGCGCGTGAGGGCTGTCCTCGCGCGCGCACTCGCGCACGCCGTCATGAGGGTGCTGCCGCCGCATGCGCAGTCGCTCGTCGCAGGCCTGCCGGACTCGGAGGAGAACTCCCTCGTCACGGCGATCGCGCTCGCCCGGCGCACGAGCGGTCGCGTCCTGCTCGTCGCGAACGACCCGGCGCACGCGCGCGAGCAGCTCGACCGCGTCGCCGAGGTCCTCGACGCCGCTTCGCCCGAGGCGCCGCAGAGCGCCGTCGTCGGCGGCCGGACCGCCCGTGAGGCCGCAGACGACGTCGTCGTCGTGCCCAAGAAGGGCGTCGCGACCTTCCTCGAGTTCCTGCGCAGCGCCGTCGTCGCGTACACGCACGGCCTCTACGACTCGCCGCGCCCCGCCGGACGGCGCCTCCACGTCAACCTGTGGCACGGCTCGGGCCCGAAGTGGAACGCGAACGCGAAGCAGTCCGTACGGGTGGGAGCTGACCTGCTCGCCGCGAACAACGAGCCGTGGGGACGCGAGACCGCCCGCGCGCTCGCGATGCCACCGGGCACGCGGATCCTGCCGGGCAACCCCCGCCAGGACGTCATGCTCGCGGCCGCGACCGCGCCACGGGCCACGACGCGTGAGGCCCTCGCCCGCCTCGGCCTCGACCCCGACGCGCCGGTGCTGCTGTGGATGCCGACCTTCCGCACCTCGGCCCGCGCAGGGCGGGTCGGGCTGCGCGAGGGGCAGCCCTTCGGGGAGATGAGCGACCCCGTCCTCGAGGCGATCGCCGCTCGATGCTCCGCGACCGGCGTCCAGCTCGTGCTCAAGACCCACCGGCACGACGACGACGACTACACGCGCCTTGGCGCACACGTCCTGACCACCGAGGACGTGCTCGACGCCGGGCTCACCTTGTACGAGCTCATCGGGCTCGCGGACGCGATGCTCTCGGACTACTCGAGCGTGTGGGTCGACTTCCTGGCCACCGGACGCACCGTCGCGCTGCACTGCCCCGACCTTGTCGAGTACGAGCGCGAGCGCGGGCTCAACGCACCCCCGCTGCGGGAGGTCGCCGGCGGGCTCCTGCTCACCTCGCCCGACGACGCGGTCGAGCTCGTCGCCGACGTCGCGGCCCGCCGGGTGTTCCGGTCCGGTGAGCTCGCCGCGACCCGCAGCGCGCTCGGGGTCACGCTGCCCGGTCCGGGTGGGCGAACCCTTGCCGACGCGCTGCTGGACGAGCTCGCAGCACTCGCGACCGAGCGCTTCGGCGCGAACGCGTTCTTCGCACCTCAGCGCTCGGCGCGAACCTCGTCGTAGAGGTCCTCGAGCCGTGCGGTGCAGCGCCTGATGTCGAAGTCTGCGAGCACCCGGGCGCGCCCCGCCTCGCCGAGCGAGCGTGCCAGGCCCGGATCGGTGAGCAACCGCCGGAGGTTCTCCGTGAGCCCGGCGACGTCCCCCTCGTCGCTCAGCAGGCCCGTGCGACCGTCGACGACCGCCTCGACGACCCCGCCGTGCCGGTACGCGACCGCGGGAGTGCCCTGCGCAGCCGCCTCGAGGAAGACCATGCCGAAGCCCTCGGCATCGCCGTCGTGCGCTGTGCGCGAGGGGGCGCCGAGCACGCGAGCCGCGGCGAACCGCCTGCGCACCTCCTCGGGCGGCAGGTGACCCAGGAAGCGCGCATCGACCCCGAGCTCTCGGGCGCGCGACTCGAGGCCCGCCCGCAGCGGCCCGTCCCCGATCACGACCAGGGGGTGCTCGGCGCGCACCTCACCAGGCAGCAGCGCGAGCGCCTCGAGCAGGTGGTCGACCCCCTTCTTCGCGACGAGCCGCCCCACGAAGACGACGCCCCGGCGGGCGTCGACCGGACCCTGGCCATCCGACGACGCGCCGTCGTCGGGCATCAAGGAGGAGGCGCCGTCGTCGGGGGAGAGGCGCGCGGGCGCGCCGTCGTCGATCGCGATCCCGATGTGCCGTACCACGATCTTGTGCTCGGGCGCCCCGAGCCGCACAAGCTCGCCCGCGATGAAGTCCGAGACCGCGACGAGCCTGCTCGCGTAGTCGAACACCCCCGCGAGCCGACGGCGGTACTCGGCACCGAACGGGAAGCGCAGCGTCGGGGTGCGAGTCACGTCATACCCGTGGAACGTCACGACGAGGGGCAGCCCTGCCGCGCGCGCGACCGGGAGCGCATGCGTCGCGCTCGTGCCGAAGTGCGCGTGCACGAGGTCGACTCCCGCCTCCCGAAGCCCTGCGACGAGCCGTCCGCGCAGCCCGAGCGTGCCGAGGTACTGCGTGCGCGCCTCGGTCAGGCGCGTGGTCGCGAGCGGGGCGAGGTCCGCCTCGACACCCAGCACGTTGGGGCGGCGGCGCAGCCCCACGAGGAACGGGTCCCAGCGCTGCATCGCCCGGACCTGGTCACGGACGAAGGTCTCGGAGTCGGCGAGCCAGACCTCGCGCCACACCGCGACCCGAGGACGGGGGATATTCGCCATCGCTCACCTTCACTCGCCGGCCCCACATCGTAGCTGCGCCCCCCACCCGGACTTACAGTGTTCCCCGTGCACACGAACCTCAGGCGCGCGCTCGCGGCAGCGCTCGCAGCCGCCCTCGTCATGAGCGGCCTCGCCGCGACCGCGTCCGCCGCGCCGCGCCACGAGCTCACGATCACCGGTCCCACGGCGGTGCGCCTCGGCAAGCAGGCGACCCTCAAGATCAGCTGGCGCAAGAACGGCTCGCGCGCCACGGGGCCTGTGCGCCTCCAGGAGAAGCGCGCCGGCGCGTGGGTCGACGTCGGCAAGGTCCGCGTCACGAACGGCAAGGCGCGCGTCAAGGTCAGCCCGGCGTCGACCACGCGCTACCGGGTCCGCAAGGGAACGCGTAGCTCGAAGGCCGTCAAGGTCAAGGTCACCAAGGGCTGGATCGCGACCAAGGTCGCCGACCCGAGCATCCGTGCGGGCGAGGCGGCCCGGATCAACCTGTCGAACTTCCGCAAGGGCGTCAGGTCGCCCGGCAAGGTTCGCCTCGAGCGCAAGAACGGCAAGGGCTGGAAGTCGGTCCGCACGATCGAGCTCGACGCCTCAGGACGCACGACCGTGCGCGTCACGCCGACCAAGGACGCGACCTACCGCTTCGTGCGCGGCAAGGTCACGAGCGCAGAGCGCACCGTCAAGGTCACCCGCACGTGGGCGAGCCTCGAGCTCGCGAGCACGCAGCTCGAGAGCTCGGCCTCGACCACGACGGCGACCGTGCGCTGGTACCAGAACGGTAAGCGCGGCGAGGGCACCGTCACGCTCCAGGAGAAGGTCCCGGGCGGGAAGTGGCAGAAGGTGCGGGACGTGCAGGTGAGCCAAGGCACCGCGACGCTCACGCTCCAGCCGCGCTCGACCCGCAGCTACCGCGTCGTCGCGGGGAGCACGAGGTCCGCTGCGGTCCGCGCGACGGTCGAATCGGTCGTCCCTGCCTCCTTCCGGATCCATGGCTCGGGCTGGGGGCACGGCCTGGGCATGTCGCAGTACGGCGCCTACGCGATGGCCCAGGAGGGCTGGTCCGTCGAGGACATCCTCACCCACTACTACACCGACACGAGCGTCGAGGACCTCGCGTTCCCGACCGGCAAGGCCAAGAAGCAACAGCTCAAGGTCCAGGTGATCGGCCCGAGCCCGTACGCGAGGCGCGCCTCGGACAACCGCACGACCGTGCCCGTCACGGTGCGCGGCGGCGGCTGGGCGCTGCGCGACAAGGACGGTGTCGTCACCAAGAGCTCCTCGGGCGACACCGTGACCTTCAAGATCGCGTCGGGCAAGAAGATCGCAGCGTACGTCGGGCAGGGCTCGACGCCCGTCGCGACCGCGACGCGCTTCGAGCTGCGCTGGGACGGCACCCGCTACCGCAAGGCCACCGGGAAGCAGGCGACCGTCGAGATCCCGGGGGCGAACGGCACCTACCGGCACGGGCGCCTCGACATCCGCGTCGTCAACGGTCAGCTCAACATCGTCAACGAGCTGCTGCTCAACACCGAGTACCTCTACGGGATCGCCGAGATGCCGTCCTCGTGGGGCGAGAAGGGCGGCGCTGCAGCTCTCCAGGCGCAGGCGATCGCTGCGCGCAACTACGCGGCGAGCGCGTTCCTGGACTCGGCGGGCAAGCCCGTCTCGCCGAGGTCGAGCTGCCGCTGCCACCTCGTCGACGACGTCTACGACCAGAACTTCACCGGCTGGAAGAAGGAGGGCGAGGGCACCTCGCAGCGCTACGGCAAGCTCTGGAAGGCCGCGGTCGACGCGACCGTGGGGGAGGGGGGTGCCACGGGCAAGGTGCTGCGGTACACCGGCTCCGACAAGGACTTCCGCGGCAAGCTCGTCACGGCGTACTACTCCTCGTCCTCGGGCGGGGCGACGCTCAACAGCGAGGACGCGTGGTCAGCGAGGCTGCCCTACATCCGCTCGGTCGACGACCCGTGGAGCCTCAAGGCGTCCTCGGGCAACCCCAACGTCACGTGGACCGCGACGATGACGCAGCGCGAGGCGCGCGCCTTCTTCAGCCTGCCCGACGTCGTGTCGATCGAGGTCTCGAAGGTGTACGCGGGGGGCGGGATGGCCCAGCTCACGGCGACGTCGTCCTCGGGTCAGACGAAGTCGCGCAGCGGCAAGGCTGACGCGATGCGCACGAGCCTGAACTCTGCCTCGAGCGGGTATGTGAAGTCCGCGTTCGTGCGGTCCTTCGAGCCGGTCGGGGTGTTCTGAGCCGACTCGCGTGCGCCGGGCCGAGGTGCGGCGCCGGGGCCCGGCAGCGCCTGTTCGCGGTGGTTGTCAGAGGTGGGTGGGATGGTCGTCTCGTCCCGATATCCACCGATGTGTGAAGCCTGCGAAGGGGGTGCACGGTGCTCGAAGCGACGACGATCACGGCCGACGGCGTGCGTGCGCCCGAGCAGGGGGTCACGTCACCACGTCGCGCGGCGAGGGTGCCGCGCGCCTTGCGGGACGCGGCACAGTTCCCGACAGTGCCGGACTCACCGGGCGACGCCGCGGCGTGGGCACGGGTGCTCGCTGTCGCGGCCGAACAGCTCGCGCACGCCGCGCGAGGGGCGCGTGCATGGCCCGAGACGGTGCAGGACGACGTCGTGCGCGCCCTCGACGAGGTGGGGCGTCTTGCGGCTGCGGCGAAGTCACCGGTGCTCGCGGCGCAGGAGGCGCGCGGGGCGTGGCGGCAGGCCGGGGTGCGATCCTTCGCGGACCTGCGTGCCCGCACGACGCGCACCGGCCGGGGCGCCGCACGACGCGAGGTCGAGGCCGCGCGAGCC
>JAJUHG010000027.1 GCA_029267995.1 Micrococcales bacterium | reverse complement strand
GCACGGCCGGCTCGAGGCGGGTCAGTGGCTCGCCGTGCACGGCTGCGGTGGCGTGGGCCTGAGCGCGGTCCAGATCGCGAAGGCCGTCGGCGCCAAGGTGGTCGCCGTCGACGTGTCCGAGGCCGCCCGCGACGCGGCGCAAGCGCTCGGCGCTGACGTGGTGGTCGACCCGAGCGGGTTCACCCAGGAAGTCCTCGACCAGACTGCCCATGACCTCGCGACGAGCTACCCCGGTGACACCCACGTGGTTCCCGCAGACGTCCCGACTGCTGTCGCTGGTCTCGTCGTGAGCGCGACCTCCGGCGGAGCGCACGTGAGCATCGACGCCCTGGGCCACCCGGACACCGCTGCCGCGAGCATCCTCAGCCTGCGTCGCCGCGGCCGGCACGTCCAGGTGGGCCTCCTGCTCTCCGACCACTCGCGCCCGCCGCTCCCGATGGACCGCGTGGTCGCGTGGGAGCTGACCATCACCGGGTCGCACGGCCTGGGCGCCCCCGAGTACCCCGCGATGCTCGAGCGCATCGCGAGCGGCGAGCTCGACCCGGGCCGGCTCGTGGGCCGGACGGTCAGCCTCGACGAGGCGCCCGCCGCGCTCGAGGCCCTCGGGCGCCCGGGGGCAGGCGGTCCGGGCATGACGGTCGTGGTCCCCTGACCGGGACAGATCGCCCCGCGCGCCCCTAGCCTTTCCCCATGAAGGCACCGAAGCCCTACCTGGTGCTGCCCGGGACCGCCCGCGAGGCGCTCACCTTCTACGCCGAGACCTTCGGCGGCACCCTCGAGCTGCACACCTACGCCGAGTTCGAGCGTACCGACGGACCGCCCGAGGCGATCGCGCACGGCATCCTCGACGGCCCCGTCGCGCTCTACGCCTCCGACGCGGGGGAGGGGGAGGCCCCGCTGCGCACCGAGGGCCTCATGTTCTCGATCCTCGGTGCCGCCGATCCCGCGAGACTCCACGCATGGTTCGACGCGCTCGTCGACGGCGGTCGCGTGATCGACCCGCTCGAGGAGCGTGAGTGGGGCGCGAGCGACGGTCAGGTGATCGACCGCTACGGCCTGCACTGGCTCATCGGCTACGAGCCGACGTAGGCCCGCCGACGACGGTGTCCCGCACCGCCCGCACGTCGCGCCAGATTTCATCCTTGAAGGCCCCCGCCCTGCGCGTGAGGATGGACATCGTGTCCCGCTTGTCCGGAACGTCTGGACGGGGCCGGGCCGAGGAGATCGCCATGAGGAAGCTGCTCACGCACGCGACGGTCGCCGGGGTTGCGCTCGTCATGCTCGTCGCACCGTCCGCCGGAGCGGCGGTCGCGGAACCGACCGCCCCGCCGTCGGGCGCCCTCACCGCGGAGGCGCCGTCGTCGTCCCTCTCCGTGGCCTCTGCGGTGACGGCGAAGAAGAAGGCCAAGAAGAAGAAGAAGGTCAAGACCACCTCGTCCTTCGGCATGACGAAGTCCGGTGGCAAGGCCGCGCTCGGCACGGTCAGCGCGAAGAAGGCCAAGTGCGTGAGCAACCGCAAGGTCAAGCTCTTCAAGATCCGCCCCGGCAAGTCCCCCAAGCTCGTGGGCGTGGACCGCAAGACCGGTTCACCGTCCGGCGACGGACCGGGCTTCTGGATGATTCCCGCCAAGCTCAAGGTCGGCAAGAAGTACCAGATCGTCGTGACCAAGCGCACGGTCGGCAAACTCACCTGCAAGGCGTACCGGTCCTCGAAGCTGCCCTGGACCGGCTGAGGTGCGGACGCGGCATCTAACCTGATCAGGTGTCCGCGACCCTCCACGTCCAAGGCCTCGGCGCCGCGTACGGGGCGCGCCAGCTGTTCAGCGACTTGACCTTCACGATCGCCCCGGGCGACGTGTGGGGGCTCGTCGGTGCGAACGGCGCCGGCAAGTCGACCTTGCTGCGCGCGCTCGCCGCCGACGACGTCCGCGCGGACCTCGAGGGTCGGCTCACCCTTGCACCGCCGCACGCGACGATCGGTTACCTCGACCAGGAGCCCGAGCGCCGCCCCGGCGAGACCGTGCTCGACTTCCTGCAGCGCCGTACCGGGGTCGCGGACGCCCAGCGCCGCATGGACGCCCTCGCCGACGCCCTCGCCGCAGGCGCGAGCGACGCCGCGGCCGAGCCGAGCCCGGACGCCGTCGTCGGCGAAGGTTCCGGCGAGCCCGACGCGCGAGCCCGCGAGGACGCCGTCGTCGGCGGGGACGTCGCGGAGCGGTACGCCGACGCGCTCGAGCGGTGGCTCGCGCTCGGCGGCGCCGACCTCGACGCCCGCATCCCCCAGGTCGCGGCCGACATCGGGCTGCGCGTCGGCCTCGACGCCCCCATGGCGACGCTCTCGGGCGGGGAGGCCGCCCGGGTGGGCCTTGCGGTGCTCCTGCTCCAACGCTTCGACGTCCTGCTGCTCGACGAGCCGACCAACGACCTCGACCTCGACGGCCTCGACCGCCTCGAACGCTTCATCACCGGCTCGCGCGTGCCCATGGTGATCGTGAGCCACGACCGCGAGCTGCTCGCGCGCTGCGTGACCGGGATCGTCGAGCTCGACCTGGCCCAGCAGCAGGTCACGGTGTACGACGGCGGCTACGAGGCCTTCCTCGCCGAGCGTGAGCTCGCCCGGGCCCGGGCACGTGAGGCCTACGAGGAGTACGCCGAGCGGGCCGAGGCCCTGCGGTCCCGCATCCAGACGCAGAAGCGGTGGGTCGACAAGGGCGTGCGCAACGCCCGGAAGAAGGCGAGCGACGGCGACAAGCACATCGTCGCGCGCGCGGTCGCCCGCTCGGAGAAGCAGGCCGCGAAGATCAGCCAGTCCGAGCGTGCGCTCGAGCGGCTCGACGAGGTGCCCGAGCCGCGCAAGGAGTGGGAGCTGCGCATGTCGATCGCGGCGGCCCCCCGCTCCGGCTCGGTCGTCGCGACCCTCGACGGTGCGGTGGTGCGTCGCGGCAGCTTCACGCTCGGCCCGGTCACGACGCAGGTCTCCTACGGGGACCGCATCGTGATCACGGGCGCGAACGGCTCGGGCAAGTCGACCCTGCTCGCGCTCCTGCTCGGCCGCCTCAAGCCCGACGAGGGCCGGGCCTCGCTCGGCGCGAGCGTCGAGGTCGGCGAGGTCGACCAGGCGCGAGCCCTGTTCGACGACGACGGCGCGCTCGCGGACCAGTTCGGCGCGCTCGTCCCCGACTGGCCGGACGCCGACGTGCGGACGCTCCTCGCGAAGTTCGGGCTCGGCGGGGAGCACGCCCGCCGGGCGTCGTCGTCGTTGTCACCCGGGGAACGCACGCGCGCGGCCCTGGCGGTGCTCCAGGCGCGCGGCGTCAACCTCCTCGTGCTCGACGAGCCCACGAACCACCTCGACCTGCCGGCGATCACTCAGCTCGAGCAGGCCGTCGAGTCGTTCACGGGCACGATCCTGCTCGTGACGCACGACCGCCGGATGCTCGCCGAGGTTCGAGTCACCCGCCGCTGGCACGTGGACGCGGGCCGCCTCACCGAGCTTCCTGCGCCATAGCCGAGAACCCGGTCGTCACCGAGGAACCGATCGAACCCGCTACGGGCGAGCGGCCCCGCGGGGACCGGGTGCCGCGAGAGTCTGGGTCATGGACGCCGAGGCGAACGGCCCAGGCACGACCGGGTCCCGCGGCACGCCCAAGAGGTCGACGCTCAGGTCCAGGTCGGACCCGTCCGGGTTGGTGAAGGGCATCTCGGCCTGGTAGCTCACCCCGAGGCGTGCGGTCGTCACGGGTTCGACCACGAGGTCGCACGTGCGGTCCACCTCGACGCGGACCGTCCCGGCCTCGGCGTCGACCACCTCGACCCGCACGGGCGAGGTGTCGGTCACGACGGCGTTGCGCTCCGCGCGGAACGGGACGGCGCCCTGGGCGTAGAGGTTGCCCTCGACCCACACGGGGAGCCGCGGACCCGCGAGGTCGCTCCCGGGCTCGTTCGGGTACTCGGGCGGCGTCGGGTAGGCGTCGTACTGCGAGGTGCCGACGGGGGTCGGCGTGAACGTCGCCTGGCCCGGCACACCGTCCATGTCGATCGCCCCCGACCAGAAGCTCGCGAGTGCGGGCTCTCCGTGCTCCGCCGAGGCGTCCTGGGCGGCGCCGTCACCGACGAAGACGTTGTTGAAGAAGCGGTTGTCCCCGCCCAGGATGTTCGAGACCCCGTAGACGGCCGTCGAGTGCGGGAAGTGGTACGGGGTGTACCGCTGGTGCTCGGTGCAGTTCGCGATGCGGCCCGCGAAGAAGTTGTGCACGTACGCCCCGCCGGAGGACATGTCTTTCACGGCCCACGGCGACAGGAAGAGGTTCGAGTCCACGAGGTACGGGCCGTGGCACACCTCGACCATGAAGTCCTCGGCGGTCGAGGCGTAGAACACGTTGCGCCGCACGAGGGTGCCCTGAGCCTGCCAGTCGAGCCACAGCGCGCGGTGCGTGTGGTGGATCGTGTTCCCGGTGATCACCGTGTCGATCGCGGCGTGCAGCTTGATCCCCGCGACCTCGGCGCCGTGCCACTGGCGCTTCACGTGGATGCGCGAGATGTGGTTGTCGGCGATGGTCGAGAACGCCGCCCCGAGGTGCCCGACGATCCCGGCCTGCTCGCAGTCGCGGATCGTGTTCCGGCGCACCGTGTGCGAACCGACGTGATCCCGGTGCCACGGGTGCGGCTCGCCCGCCTCGGGGCCGCGCAGCACGAGCGCCCGCTGGATCACCTCACGCTCGCGCTGCGTCCCACCCTTGGCGCCCTTCGCGCCGTGCGTCCACTCGTTCTGCCCCGTGCGAGCCTCCTTGCCGAGCGAGATGCCGACGTTCTTCGAGTCGGTGATCGTGTTGTCCTCGATCACCCAGCCCTTCGACCAGTGCGGGCCGATCAGCCCCTCCTGGAGCGCGGTCGGCGGGGCCCACTGCGTCGCCGCCTTCGTGAGCGTGAACCCGCGCACCGTGATGAAGTTGATGCCGGTCGCCTCGGGCCAGAAGACGTGCTTGCGGACGTTGATCTCGATCTCGTGCTCGGCGGGGTCCGCGCCGCCGAAGTTGGCCCAGATGGTCGTGACGTCGTCGTCGGCCTCGCAGTACCACGTGAGCAGCGAGCCCTCCGGGTCGAAGGAGTCCGGGGTGACCTCGGGGCGCTCGACGCCTGCGAGGGTCTGCGACTCGTACATCGACCTGCCGTCGAGGTACACCTCGCCCGTGTGCCAGGTGTTCTCCTGGTCGAAGAACCAGTCCCCACCGATCCGCTCGGTGAACGGGTTGTGCTCGCCGAACAGCGTGTTCGGCACCCGGGTGACCCACACGCGCCCCTCGGAGCCGGGGTGGGGTTGCCAGTCGGTCACGACCTCGGCGCCCGTGATCGTCACGGGCTCGAAGCTCCCGTCGGGGCCCACCGCGGCCTGGAAGGTGATGGGTGCCTCGGCCGTCCCGCCGCGCGGGGGGTTCACCCACTCCCGGTACACGCCCGCGCGCACGAGGACGGTGTCGCCCGGCCCGGCCGCGCGAGCGGCCCGGTTGATGGTCCGGAACGGGGCCTCGGCCGAGCCGTCGGCCTCGTCGGAACCGGAGGTGGAGACATGCAGGACGGTCACGGCAGGGCCTTTCGACGGGTTCTCGTGTCGCAGGAGGGCAGGGGCCGACGGCGGCTCGCCGTCGGGCGCGAGCGGTTCGGTCGGGAGCGCGTCACTCCTCGGCCTCTTCCGCGAAGGGCTTGATGTACCCCCGGTCGACGAAGAAGCGCTCGAGCAGCGAGCACCACCACAGGAGGATCGCCCCGGGGAGCACGAACACCGCCGGGACGAAGTTCCACAGGGCGAAGCCGACGAGGAGCGCGGCGAGCGTCAGGAGGAAGGTGAGGCTCGGCGTCGCGAGCCCGAGGGTGAGTCCGTTGCGCAGCTGGCGGCCCGTGGGGTTGTTGAAGCGGGCCACGAGGGGCAGGCACCAGAAGAGCAGGATCAGCAGGAAGAACCCTGTGACGAGGAGCGGCACGATGACGTTCGCGAACCCGAGCGTGGGGATGTAGGAGACCGTGAGGATGCCGAGCATCGCCACGAGGACGGTCAGCAGACCGACGACGGTCGCCTGCTTCCAGCTCTGCTGCCAGGCCTTCTTCGCGACGTCCCACGGGGTCGCGTCCTTGTCGAGCACGTACCGGCGGCACAGCTCGTAGGCGATGACCGTGCCGATGCCCGCCGTGACGACGAGCCCGAGGCTCACGAGCCAGAACAGGCTGATGAGGATGATCGAGCCGAGCGCGTCGAGCGTGCGCCACAGCAGCGACGCGGGGTTGTACCGAAAGATGGTGGAGCCCTCTCCGAGTGCTTGAGGACCGGACCGGCCTCCCGCGGAATGCGGGAGGCCGGGTGCCGTCAGCCCTTCACCGAGCCGATCATCAGACCGGACACGAAGTGCTTCTGCAGGAACGGGTAGACGCACAGGATCGGGACGGCGGCCACCATGGTGATCGCCGAGCGGAGCGCGATCGGCGAGGTGAGCTGACCACCGCTTGCGACCGAGGCGGCGTTGTTCGCCATGTTCCCGGAGTTCTGGCCGGCGTTCATCGAGCTCGCGAGCAGCTTCTGCAGCTCGTACTGCAGGGTCGACAGCCACTGCTCGCCCGAGTTGTACAGCAGCGTGTCGAGCCAGGCGTTCCAGCTGCCGACCGCCACGAACAGACCGATCACGGCGAGCGCGGGCTTGCACAGCGGCATGACGATCTGCCACCACACCCGGAAGTGGCCCGCGCCGTCCATCCGCGCCGACTCGATGACCTCCTCGGGGATGGACTTCATGTACGTGCGCAGCACGATGAGGTTGAACGCGCTGATGATGACCGGCACCCAGTAGGCCTGGAAGCTGTTGAGCATCCCGAGGTCCCGGATGAGCAGGTAGTTGGGGATCAGGCCCGCGTCGAAGTACATCGTCAGCACGAAGATCAGCGTGATCGGGCGGCGGAAGACGAACTCGCTGCGGCTGAGCGCGTAGGCCAGCATCGAGGTGAAGAAGAGGTTGGTCGCGACGACCACGACGGTCTTCAGGACGCTCATGAAGAACGCCTTGTAGATCGTGTCCATGTTGAGGACGACCTCGTAGTTCTTCAGCGAGAAGACCCGGGGCCAGATGCCGATACCGCCGCGGACGGCGTCCATGCCGTCGTTGAGGGAGATCGCGAGCGTGTTGAGCAGCGGGTAGAGCGTCACGGCCGCGAGCACGATCAGGAAGGTCGTGTTGGCGGTCGTGAACAGGACGTGCTCGGTCGTGAGCTTCTTGCGTCGCGTCTTGGGCGGCTTGCGACGGATCAGCGGCCTCGCCACGAGCGTGGCGAGAGGCTTCGCGGCGGGCTCCGCGCCAGGCTGCGCGACAGGCTGCACAGGGGCCCCGACAGGCGTGCTTGACATGGAGTCCTCCTAGACCAGCGTCTCTTGGTTCATGCGCTTGGCCGCTTGGTTCGCCGAGCCGACGAGGATGATCGCGACGATCGTCTTGAAGATTCCCGCGACGACGGCGAGCGAGTAGTTGCCCAGCTGGTAGCCGTAGCGCAGCACGAAGACGTCGATCGTCTCGGCCCGTTCGGAGATCAGGCCGTTGCCGAGGAAGTACGGCAGCTCGAAGTTCGTCGAGAGGATCCAGCCGCTGTTGATGATGAGGAGCACGACGATCGTGGGCATGATGCCCGGGAGCGTGATGTTCCACATCTTGCGGTACCGGCCTGCGCCGTCGACCTCGGCGGCCTCGTAGAGGGCGGGGTCGATCGCGGTGATCGCCGCGAGGTACAGGATCGTGTTCCAGCCGAGCTCCTTCCACAGCGAGGTGCCGGCGACGATCCCCCAGAAGTAGTTCGGCTCGGTCAGGAACATGACCGGCTCGTCGACGATGCCCACCGCGAGCAGGAACTGGTTGATGAAGCCGCCCGAGTTGGGCAGCGAGAGCGCGACGGCTGCGAGGCTCGCGACGATGACCCAGCTGAGGAAGTGGGGCATGTAGGTGATGTTCTGCAGGACGCGCTTGAAGCCGAGGTTCTTCACCTCGTTGAGCAGCAGTGCGAGGATGATCGCGCCGAAGGTCCCCACGACCAGGGTCAGGATCGACTGGCCGAGAGTGTTGATGATGACCTGGCGGAACCGTTCACCCATGACGCCGGTGAACAGCTTCTCGAAGTTGTCGAAGCCGACCCACTGCTGGTCGAAGATGCCCCCGCGGCCCGGCTTGTAGTTCTGGAAGGCGATCGCCCAGCCGTAGACCGGGACGTACTTGAACAGGACCTGGTACAGCAGCAGCGGTACGGCCATCGCGAGCAGCGCGCGCTGCGCCCAGACGATGTCCCAGGTGATCTTGCGCTTGGGACCCTTCGCGACCGACTTCTTGCGGGCCTTCTGCGCCTTTCGGGCCTTGCGGTCTGCGGAGCGTGTGCTCGCGGGCTCCGCGGCCGGCTCGAGCCCTGTGGCGGTCACCAGGTCACTGACCGGGGCGTTAGTCATGTGTCCAACCTCGTCGTCGGCATCGGTGGGGTCCGGGAAGGTCACCTGGGGGGGGGCGTGCGGTGCACGCCCCCCCACCACGATGACGCGGACTCTTACCAGTTGGCCAGTCGGTCCTGGATGCCAGCGTTGATGGCGTCCTCGTAGACCTTGACGTCGATCTTGTCGATCGTGTCGAGGTAGGCCTGCCAGTTCGCCTCGAAGTCGGCCGGGCTGCCGGCGATGATCTTCGGGAGGTGCTGGACGTTGGCGTCGGTCAGCTGCTGGTTGACCTCGTTCGCCTCGTCAGGGAGCCCGATGTTCCACGCGGGGTAGTACTTCGGGTTCTCCGGCGGCTGGTTGACGAACTCGCGCCAGGTCTTCTTGCCGTACTGCTCCATGAAGTTGCGGTCGTAGTCGGTCAGCGTCGCGAAGAACTCCTCGGGCTGGTCGTCCGGACCGTAGGCGTTGCCGTCCGAGAACTGGCCCTGGTGCTTGGGCAGCACGTCGAGCAGCGCCTCGAGACGGTTGGACGCACGCCACGTGAGGTCGCGGCTGTTGGCACGCTGCTCCTCGTTGCGGTAGAACCGGCCCTCGTCGTCGACCAGGTAGTCCTCGCCCTCGATGCCCCACGAGAGGACCTTCTGCCAGGGCTCGCTGAGCATGAGGTCGATGAACTTGAGCGCCTTCTCGGGGATCTTGCTCGAGACGGAGACGCCGAAGCCCTGGTTGGTGTTCATGACGTCGCGGTCGGCGTACCACGGGGTCACGCCCTCGTAGACGGGCATGAGCGGCACGTAGGTGTACTCGTCCTTGCCGGCGCTGCGCAGCGAGTCGGTGGCGGTCTGGAAGTTCCAGCCCTGGTCGTGCATGCCGAGCACGGCACCGGTCGCGAGCTTCGCAACGTACTGGTCGAAGGTCAGCGTGAACGACTCGGGGTCCACGAGGCCCTTGGCGTACTGCTCGTTGAGGACCTTGTAGAAGTCCTTGGCGATGTCCTTGTTGGCGTAGATCTCGGCGTTGCCAGCCTCGTCGACGATCACGCCACCGTTGTTGGGCGAGCCGGCGAGCAGTGCGGGCGGGTTCGTCATGCCCCACTCACGGCCGACCGAGGCGAGGACCTCGAAGCCGATCGTGTCGATGCCCTCGGTCTGGGGGTTCTTCGCCTTGAAGTCCTCGATGAGCTGGAAGTACTTCTCGAGCGTCATGTCGTCGAGCGAGGGGTAGCCGGCGTCGGCGAGCACGCGCTTCTGGATCCAGAACGCGGGGCCGTAGTAGGTGCCGCCCGTGATGTCGCCGTAGAAGCGGTTGTAGTTCGGGATGATGTAGAGGCCGTCCTCGACCTCACCGCCCGTGTAGCTCATCTTCTTGATGTACGGGTCGACGTGCTCGGCGATGGCCGGGTAGTTCCCGGTCGCGAGCATGTCGTCGAGCTTGAGCAGGGCGCCACCCTCGAGGAGGCGCATCTGCAGGTCGGTCGTGCCGACGAGGTCGGGGAACTGACCGCCTGCGAGCATGACGCCGATCTTCTGGTCGACGTTGTCCGGGGTCACGATCTCGTACTTGAGGGTGACGCCGAGCTCCTGCTCGATGAGCTTGGTGATCTTGTTGTCGTCCGCCGGGGCCTGGTTGGCCGAGGTGATCCAGACCGAGATCTCGGTCGGGTCGGCCGGGGTCAGCGTCCCGGTCGGGTCAGCCAGCTCGCCCGCAGGAACGTCGGCGTCCGGCGCGGACGCCGAAGTCGTGGGGTCCGTCGGGTCAGGCGTGTTGTCGGCGTTGGAGCAGCCGACGAGCCCGACCGTGACGGCCATCGCCAGGGCGACGGCCGACATCCTCTTTCGTGAAGTTTGCACCGAGATCTCTCCCTTGAGAACTGTTCCGGTCGACTTCGACCGGAACCCCTACACCGTCGGACGCGAGTTGGTCTCGGCGCCCTCATCCCTGATGGGATCTTCGTAAACGTTTCCGCAAGAAAACGTTTTACGTAAAAGTAGAGACCTCGCCGTGACTCGTCAAGGCCGTCCAGGTCTCAAGTCGGTTACGACCCGGTCTGGAGGGGGAACGCCGGCGCGTCCGAGGCGCGCGCGAGCCCGCGTCGGGGCGACGAGAGCTCGCCCAGGGGCGCCCCGCATACCTCACCCGCACCGGCACAGCAGACGATTGCGAAACTTTCGAGATTGCGGCCGACCTGATGCAGATCCGGGTCGGGCGCTTGCCCGGCCCCCTGAGCAGGGACGAGTGCTTCGACTCGAGAGGTGGCGACGACGGGGGACGGGTCCTAGGGAGCCTCGGCGTAGGAGTCGCAGACGGCGACGTCGAGCGGGAAGTCCACGGGCAGCTCGCCGAACAGCAGGCGCCCAGCCTCGGTCGCGGCCGCACGGACCGCGACGGCGACCTCCTCGGCGACCTCGGCGGGCGAGTGCACCATGACCTCGTCGTGCAGGAAGTACACGAGGTGCGGACGGCCCTCGATCGCACGCAGCCGCAGGCGCAGGGAGGCCATCCAGCACAGCGCCCACTCGGCCGCCGTCCCCTGGACCACGAAGTTGCGCGTGAAGCGGCCGCGGTCCCGCGCGACCCGGCGCGCGACGCGCACGTCCTCCGCGGCGGCCCCCTCGCCCGTCGCGGAGTCGTGGCTCGCGAGCCACGTCTCGCCCGGAGGAGGGCTCGTGCGGCCGAGCCACGTGCTCACCCGCTCACCGCGCTCGCCCGCCCGCGCGGCCTGCTCGACGAGCTCGACCGCGCGCGGGTACGCGGTCGCGAGCCGCGGCATGAGCCCCGCGCTCGCCCCCGTGGTCGCCCCATAGATCGCGCCGAGCATCGCGTACTTCGCCTGCTCGCGCGTCTCGACGATCCCCGCCTCGACGATCCCCTGGTACAGATCGGTCCCGCGACCCGCACGCGCCATCGCCTCGTCGCCCGACATCGCCGCGAGCACGCGCGGCTCGAGCTGGGCGGCGTCGGCCACGACGAGCTTCCACCCCGGGTCGGCGCGCACCGCCCCCCGCAGGCTCACGGGCAGCTGGAGCGCCCCGCCGCCTCGCGTCGCCCATCGGCCCGTCACGACGCCGCCGACGACGTACTCGGGTCGGAACCGCCCGTCGCGCACCCACGTCTCGAGCCACGCCCACCCGTTCGCCGTCCACAGGCGGTAGAGCTTCTTGTACTCGAGCAGCGGGGCCATCACGGGGTGGTCGTGCTCGCGCAGCTCCCACCGGGAGGTCGAGGTGACGTCGATCCCCGACCGGTGCAGCGCGCTGAGCAGGTGGGGCTGCGAGTCGGGGTTGAGGTCCGGGGCGACGAGGAGCTCGCGGACCTGCCGGGCGAGCTCCTCGAGGCGCGCGGGCCGGGCACCCTGGATCCCGCGCCGACCGAGCGCCGCGGTGAGCAGCTCGTCGTGCACCGTCGCGTCCCACGGCATCCCGTCGTGGTGCATCTCGGCCGCGAGGAGCGCCCCGGTCGACTCCGCCGCGAGGAGCAGCCGGAGCCGCCCTGGTGAGGCCGACACGGTGAGCGCCTCGAGCTGGCTGCGCAACTCGCCGAGCACGTCGAGCCGTGGTCGGGCACGGCGGGGGGCGGGGAGCTCGAAGAGCGCGGCCTCTGGCTCGGGCGGAGCCCCCGGTTCGAGCCCGTCCCACGCTCCCGGGGGAGCGGTCGCGAGGGCCGACGACGACGTCGCCGCGGCGTTGCGCAGGATCGCGTGGCACAGCCGCAGGTCCCAGCATCGCTCGACGTGCACCCCGGCCGTGAGGAGGGCCGGGTAGCGGCGCGCGGTGTCGTCCCAGACCC
Organism: Micrococcales bacterium; assembly: GCA_029267995.1. Lineage (GTDB taxonomy): Bacteria > Actinomycetota > Actinomycetes > Actinomycetales > Cellulomonadaceae > JAAYZM01. The sequence continues at coordinate 4,631 of JAJUHG010000027.1, read as the reverse complement.
ACCGGGGTCGATCGGCCTCGAGCCGGGCGACCGCCCCGGCCAGGCCGCCCACGGGCACCTCGGTGCGCGCGAGCTCTGCGCCGTCGTCGGCGAGCTCGACGAAGGTCACGTGCGGGGCGTCGTCGTCGGCGAGGAGTGCGACGAGGGCGGGGCCGCTGGCGGGCTCGACCACGCGGCAACCCTAGGTGTTGTGGCTCGAGCCCCGGGCCGCTCTCCCCTGGGGCAGCCCTTCGTGCCAGGACTCGCGCTCGTCCCGGACGGCTCTGACCTGGTGACCTTTACCGCGTGCTGGTCTCGCCAGGGGGTCGGCGACGGGACTGAGAGCCGTGGCCGCCTCGACGACCTCGCGCAGCTCGGCGCGGCTGCTGATGCCCAGCTTGCGAAAGACCGAGGCGAGCTGGTTGTTCACGGTGTGCACCGAGACGGAGTGCCGGCGTGCGATCTCCTTCGCGGTGAGCCGCTGTGCGGCGAGCTCGGCGACCTGGCGCTCCCGCTCGGTCAGCACGTGCGAGCGATCCTGCGGCCCGGTCCATAGTGCCATCCGCGTGAGCGGGGTCGGCACCGCGGCGAGGTGCCGGCGGGCGCGCGCGCCGGGGCGTGACGGGGAGTCTGCGAGCAGCGCCCACGTGTCGGCGGCGGTCACGTCGAGCCCGAGCTCCTGGGCGTCGGCCGCGATCTGCTCGAGCGACGCCGTGTCGCCGTCGCGGACGGCCCTCGCGTGGCGCGCGAGCAGAGCGAGCAGGCCACCGCCGCCGAGCGCGGCAGCGACGTCGAGGATCTGGACGACCTCCTCCCGGCGTCGGTTCAGCCGGGCCGCGCAGTGCGCCGCCATCCCGGCGAGGAACGTGTGCTGGGCGTCGAGCAAGGAGCGCGCCGTGGTCACGAGCTCGCGAGCGGCGGCCTCAGGTCGCCGCTCGAGGTGGTGCTGCCACGCCGTCGCCCAGCCGCGCAGCATCACGACCTTCGGGTCGATCGCGGCCGTCTCGGAGATGGCGTCGAAGGCCTTGGCCGACTCGATCTCTCGGCCCGTCGCGAGCGCGGCCGCCGCGGCGAGCGCTTGCGCTGCAGGGAGGAGCCCGGTCGTGTCCCGCCACGCGAGGTGGGCGCTCGCCGATCGCGCGAGCTCGTAGGCGCGCTCGGCGTCCGAGGAGAAGAGCTCGACCACGCCGAGCGCGTACTCCCACACCCCGAGCTCTTCGGGTGCGTCCCGCTCCGAGGTGGCGATGGTCGCGTCGAGGCGACGCCGGGTCGCGAGGATGTCGCCCGTGTAGGACAACGCCATGATCGCGGTGAGGTCGATGAGCTGTCGCCCTCCCGGGACGCGGGCCAGCACCTCGGAGGGCAGCTGCTCGAGCCTGTGGAGCACCGTGGTCGCCTCGTCGAGCGGGCCAGCGATGACGCCGGAGACCCCGGCGGCGATGAGTCCCATCGCGGCCTCGGGGTGGTCGAGCTGCTCGGGAGGGTCGAGAGGCGCCGTGCGCGTAGCGGCCCCGGGCTCGGCGGGCGAGGATGCGCCCTGGCCAGCCACCGCCCCCCAGCGCAGCCGCGCGCGTTGCAGATGGGCGAGCGGCTCGGGTGCCGTCACGACGCGGAGCGCCTCGTCGATCGCCAAGACCGCGCCGCCGGGGTCGTGGCGGTGGTTGCCGAGGTGCTGCGCCGTGGCGATCGCTGCGGCGCTCGTGTCGGCGTCGTCGCGCGCCGCCTCGAGAGCGCGCCCGAGGTGCGCGTCGGGCAGCGCGGTCTCGCCGAGCGCCGTGGCGGCGAGGCCCGCGACCCGCAGGGCGCGCACGTCGTCCGGCTGGGAGTCGAGTACCGCGTTCGCGGCGCGCATCGCGAGGCGCGGGTCGAGAGCGGCGAGGGCGCGCTCGGCAAGCTCGACGGCGGCGTCGAGGTCGACCTCGAGGTCGTGCTCGAGGGCGATGGGTACGGCGCGTCGAGCCAGGAGCGGGCCGGAGGCGCGCATCTGCTCCGCAACCTCGCGGGCGAGCTCTCGCCACGCCGGCGCCGCGAACCGCGAGCGCAGGTGCTCGACGTCCAGGGGGTCGACGAGCCGGACCTGGTTGTCCCCGGTCGTCTCGACGACGCCGGACCGGACGAGGGTGCGCAGCGCGTCGCCGTCGACGGCGGACCGGGGGAGGGCGTCGGCGATGGCGATCTTGGCGGCCTCGTCGAGCGCCCGAGGGTCGAGCTCGTCGAGCCGGACGCCGAGCAGCTGGGAGAGGCGAGGGCTCGGCACGGGTGCGCTGACGAGGTCCCAGCCGTGGGCGGTCTCGACGAGTCTGCCCTGGTCGACCGAGCCGCGGACGATCTCGCGGACGTGCAGGGGGTTGCCTTGTGCTGCGGCGAGGATCGCGGCGCGGGCCGCGGGTGTCGCCGACGCGCCGAGCAGCTCGGTGAGGAGCTGCTTGGCCTCGATGTCGGTCAGGGGCGCCAAGGCCCTCTCGGTCAGGTCGCCGCCGTCGTAGAGGCGTTGGATGCTCGCGGGTGCGGTCGTGAGGCTGCGTGAGGTGAGCACCGCGGGGATGCGGGTCGTCGCCACGAGCTGGCACACGACGAAGAGGGAGGCGTCGTCGAGGGCGTCGACGTCGTCGACGAGCAGGACGCGCGCCGACCGTTCGCGGGCGAAGGTGTCGATGACGCTCGCCGCGGAGTGCCACTGCTCCCCGGCGGCGGCGAAGGCACCGAGCGGGATCCCGCCGCTGCGGTTGCTGCCGGCGATCACGGGGGCGGTGCGGCCCGAGCGGGAGAGGGCCGAGCTCAGTGCCCGCAAGGTGTGCGTCTTGCCGATGCCGCGCGGCCCGGTGACGAGGATCGCGGCCCCGGCCTCGACGGCGTGCCGGAGCGCGTCCGAGGAAAGGTTCGCGGTGTCCGGCACGGCGATCCGTCCTCTTTGTCGGTTCTCGGAATGCGGTCTGACCAGGCCCGTAGCAAGAACTTCGCTATGGCTGCCCGATTCAGCCCACCTTAGCGTTGGGGCGTGAGCCATGGGTCAGCGTCGCTGGCCTGCCCCCACCGGATGGAGACCGACGTGACTCGAGCCCGCCCCCTGATCGCCGCTGCTGCGCTGGCCACGATCCTTGCGGGATGCGCGGCGACCGGGGACAGTCCGGAGGCGAGGGGCGAGGACGAGAGCCCAGCCGTCGTCGTCGACTCCGACTCTGACACCGACGCTGAGGCCGGGCAGCCGACTTCCGACGACCCTGCGGAGGACGACGGGGACGCTCCTGCCGCGTCAGGTGGTGGCGGCTACCTCGACGAGCTCTACGCCGACTCCCTCCACGACGGCGTCACGCCCGCCGCCCCCGGTACGGCGTACATCGAGATCGCAGGCGAGCGCTTCGACTTCGAGGAGGTGACGTGCACCCTGAGCGAGGAACCGGGCGCGGAGAAGTTGTACGTCCACGCGCGCGGTGAGTCGACGGGCGCGGGGCACCACTTGTACTTCGAGCGGGCTATCGGCGAGGACATCGGCTGGAACTGGGAGGACGAGTACTTCCAGCTCGCACTGCTGACCCCGGACGAGGACGGCACAGAGCAGTTCAGCAACTCGCTCATCCAGCACGAGCGAGCCAAGGGTGGTGACCCGGAGTGGGCCCACGGGGAGGGTGAGCTTCCCGTGCTGCGCATCGTCGGCAAGGAGGTCACGACGGTGGGCGCCCTCTCCGCGGCGCCCTTCGCCCCTGACCCCGTCGAGGGCCCCTACGTGGCCGCCGTGACTTGCCCCGAGGAGTGAGTACAGCCATGAAGAAGCCCCGCACCGCCGCCGCGAGCGCGCTCGTCCCTGTGGTCCTGCTGCTCGGCGCCTGCGGCGCCGCCACGGAGTCCCCCACGGCGGACGAGATTGCAGAACCGGTCAACCCTCCTGCGGGCGACGTGAGCGACCCGACCGCGAACGCCGCCGACCCCGGCGACGACGCTCCCGCCGGTGACGACGCCGCCGCCGACGACTCCGAGGAAGCTCAGGGCGAGCGGGACGCGCCGCTCGGCGAGATCGTCGGGCAGGTCGACGTCGCGGGAACCACGTACGACATCCTCGAGGTGCGCCGCTGCGAGCCGCTCGAGATGGAGATGCTCGACCGCGACCTCGAGGTCCAGGGCTTCGGCGTGCACGGGGGCGAGCGCGTGCAGATCGACGTCTACGTCCAGGAGGTCGCCGGCCAGCAGCTCGACGAGGTCTCCTGGGCCGGCCCCGAGGGCATCTTCGGCGGGCCCGAGGACGCTGCCGTGACCTTCGACGGCTCGGTCGTGCGAGGTTCGGCGACCGTGCGTGACGCGCTCACGCAGGAGCAGACGCTGCCGGTGACCTTCGAGCTCGAGGTCCCCGACGAGATCGTGCAGTGCCGCTGAGGCGACCGTAGGAGTCCCCAGGCAGACGGCGCTTCCTCCTCGCCGACCCCGCCGGGGACCAGCTCGGGGTGTGGCCCGCGACCTCAGGCGCGGGCGCGCCGTCGTCGGCGGTGGTCAGGGGCCGGACCGCCCGGACCTCGCGCGGGCCACGTCGGTATCCTGGCCGCGAACCCCCGCCGCGAGACGCAGGAGCACCCCGTGGGACGAGTAGTCGTCGACGTCATGCCCAAGCCAGAGATCCTCGACCCCCAGGGCAAGGCGGTCGCGAGCGCGCTGCCGCGCCT
>JAJUHG010000026.1 GCA_029267995.1 Micrococcales bacterium | reverse complement strand
GCGGTGCGCCCGAGCCCACGGCGCCACCACGGCCGCGTCCCCCACGACGACGGCGCCGCGCGGCACCACCCTTCGCGACAAGCTCACGTCCCGCGCCCGCGCGGCCCGAGGGCTGCTGGGCGACGGGGACCGACGGCGCGACGTAGGCCGCCCGCTCCCCCACGAGCGCCTCGACCGCCGGGGAGGTCGCCGTCACGGGCTGCGGCTGGACCGCGATCGCCGCCTTGCGGAGCAGGTCACGCGTGTCCCTGCGCTGCTCGGGAAGGACGAGCGTCACGACGTCGCCCTCGCTGCCCGCACGCGCGGTGCGACCCGAGCGGTGCAGGTACGCCTTGTGCTCGGCCGGCGGGTCCACGTGGACCACGAGCTCGATGCCGTCGACGTGCACCCCACGTGCCGCGACGTCAGTCGCGACGAGCACGCGCGCGCTCCCGCCCGAGAACGCCGCGAGGTTCCGGTCGCGCGCCGCCTGCGAGAGGTTCCCGTGCAGGTCGACGCTCGGGATCCCCGCCGCGGTGAGCTGCTTCGCGAGCTTCTTCGCCTGGTGCTTCGTGCGCATGAACAGGATGCGCCGCCCGGTCCCCGAGGCGAGCGTGCGGACGAGCTCACGCTTCGCCTCGACGTCGGCGACCTCGAAGACGTGGTGCGTCATGGCCGCGACGGGCGAGCTCACCTCGTCGACGCTGTGCCGCACGGGGTCCGACAGGAAGCGCCGCACGAGCTTGTCGACCCCGTTGTCGAGCGTCGCGGAGAACAGCAGCCGCTGCCCCGCGGCCGGGGTCGCCGCGAGGATCCGGGTCACGCCCGGCAGGAAGCCGAGGTCGGCCATGTGGTCGGCCTCGTCGATCACGGTGACCTCGACCTCGTCGAGGCGGACGCGCCCCTGGCCCATGAGGTCCTCGAGCCGGCCAGGGCACGCGACGACGACGTCCGCGCCTGCCTCGAGCGCCGCGACCTGGCGGTTCTGGTTCACGCCGCCGAAGATCGTCGTCGTCGTCAGGCCGTAGGCCTTCGCGAGCGGGGCGAGCGTCGCGGCGATCTGGGTCGCGAGCTCGCGCGTCGGGGCGAGCACGAGGCCCCTCGGGTGCCCGGGCCGCGTGCTGGACCGGGACGCACCGAGACGCGCCGCGAGCGGGATCGAGAAGGCAAGAGTCTTGCCCGAGCCGGTCTTGCCGCGACCGAGCACGTCACGACCCGCGAGGGAGTCCGGCAGCGTGCTCGCCTGGATCGGGAACGGGGAGGTGATGCCGCTCGCGGTGAGCGGGGCGAGCAAAGGTGCAGGCACGCCGAGCGCGCCGAAGGAGGTCTGGTTCACAAGTGTCTTCCGTGTGGACCGGGCGCAGCGCACGAGGCGCGCAGCTCCGGTGGGGTGGCGAAGGTGGCGGTGGCCACGTCCGTTCGCCGTGAAGGGCCCGTCGCACCACGTGTGGGACGAGTCAGCGCTCTACGACGCTGCCGCGCCAGGACGGCGCGACGGGCTCGACACTATCAGGCGAGCTCGCCGGGCTCGCTGCCCGTGACGACCGGGACGCGCACCGCGTTGCCCCACTCGGTCCACGAGCCGTCGTAGTTGCGCACCGCGTCGATCCCGAGCAGGAACTTCAGGGCGAACCACGTGTGGCTCGAGCGCTCGCCGATCCGGCAGTACGTGATGACCTCGTCGTCCTTGCCCAGGCCCACGCCCCCGACGCCGTAGATCTGCTCGAGCTCGGCGCGCGGGCGGTAGGTGCCGTCCTCGGCGACCGCCGTGGCCCACGGGACGTTGCGCGCGGTCGGGATGTGCCCCGTGCGCAGCGCACCCTCCTGGGGGTAGTCGGGCATGTGCTGCAGCTCGCCCGAGTACTCCCCCGCCGACCGGATGTCGACGAGCGGCTTGCCCGCGCGCAGGTGCGCGAGGACGTCGTCCTTGAAGGCCCGCAGGGTCGCGTCGTCGCGCTCGACGACCGGGTAGTCGGTCGTGGGCCGGGAGACCTTCGCGGTCGTGAGCTCTCGCCCCTCGGCGACCCACGTGTTGCGCCCGCCGTCGAGCAGGCGCACGTCCTCGTGGCCGAACAGCGAGAACACCCACGCGGCGTACGCGGCCCACCAGTTGTTCTTGTCGCCGTAGATCACGACCGTGTCCTCGCGCGCGATGCCCTTCGCCCGCATGAGCGCCGCGAAGCCCTCGCCGTCGAGGTAGTCGCGCACGACGGGGTCGTTGAGCTCGGTGTGCCAGTCGACCTTGACCGCGCCGGGGATGTGACCCGTCTCGTAGAGCAGCACGTCCTCGTCGGACTCGACCACGACAAGGCCGGGGGTCCCGAGGTGCTCGGCGAGCCACTGCGTGCTCACGAGGCGCCCAGGGTGGGCGTACTCGGCGAACTTCGGGTCCGAGGTGTCGTACGGGACGGCCATGGTTCTCCTTCGACGTGCTGGTGCGCCCCCCACCGTACGCCGCGCGGCACGGCACGCCGCATCACGGGCGGATCGTGAGACGTCCCGCGAGGCTCGTCGTAGGGTCGGGGCCATGCGAGCGATCCGTGCGCAGCGTCCCGGCGGGACCGAGGTGCTCCGGCTCGAGGACCTCGACGACCCGCACCCGGGTCCCGGAGAGGTGCTCGTCGCGGTCGAGGCCGCGGGGGTCAACTTCATCGACGTCTACCACCGCGAGGGCATCTACCCCGGGCAGTTCCCGCGCGTGCTCGGGGTCGAGGGCGCCGGACGGGTGCTCGAGACCGGCCCGGACGTCGACCTGCACGCGGTCGGGGACCGCGTCGCGTGGGCAGGCGGGAGCACCGGCTCGTACGCGACGCGCACGCTCGTCGCAGCCGAGCAGCTCGTCCCCGTGCCCGAGGCGGTCGGCACCGACGTCGCCGCCGCGGTCATGCTCCAGGGTCTCACGGCGCACGCGCTCGCGACCGGGGTCTTCCCGGTCGAGCCCGGCCAGGACGTCCTCGTCCACGCAGGCGCTGGCGGGGTCGGGCTGCTCCTGACCCAGATCGCCGCGGCACGCGGCGCCCGGGTCCTGACGACGGTCTCGAGCGAGGCGAAGGCCCGGCTCTCGCGCGCCGCGGGCGCGAGCGAGGTCATCCGCTACGACGAGCTGGGCGACCTCACGAGCGAGCTGCCCGAACGGGTCCGCTCCCTCACCGGCGGTGCTGGTGTGCACACCGTGTTCGACGGGGTGGGCCGCGCGACCTTCGACGCCTCGCTCGCCGCGCTGCGCCGGCGCGGTGGCCTCGCACTGTTCGGCGCGGCGTCGGGGCAGGTCCCGCCCGTCGACCCGCAGCGCCTCAACCGCGCAGGCTCGGTCTTCCTGACCCGCCCTTCGGTGTGGGACTACGTCACGCCGCGCGAGGCGCTGCTCGAGCGCACCAGCGCCCTGTTCGAGCTGGTCGCCCGCGGCGCGCTCGAGGTGCGTGTCTGCGCACGGTTCCCGCTCGCCGAGGCCGCCGAGGCCCACCTCGCTCTCGAGGGGCGCGCGACCACGGGCAAGGTCCTGCTCGTCCCCTGAGTCAGGGAACCGCTCTGGCGAGCAGCGCGACCGTGACGCTCGCCCCTCGGGTCGCGAGCGTGCCGACCTGCTCGAAGCCGAGCCTGGTGTGGAACGCGAGGGACCGCGGGTTGGGCGGGTCGAGGTTGACCTCGCACGTCACGTGCCCCAGCCCGAGCCGCTCGGCGTGCGCGAACACCTCGGCGTAGAGGGCCGCGCCGACCCCGCGTGAGCGCAGATGCTCGGCGACGACGACCCGGTCGACGTAGAGCGAGCCCGGGCGATGGGTCGAGAACCATCGGTAGTTCTCGCTCGCATAGTCCGCGCCCGGGGCGAGCGCGAGCAGGAGCGCGGCAGGATCTCCGCGTCCGTCCTCGACCGTGAGCGCGAGCTCGCACCGCGGCACGTGCTCGCTCAGGCCCCCGAGGCCGAGCGCGTTGACGCCCGGGACCGCGCCGTCGTTGAGCGCAGCGAGAGCAGGCAGGTCCGCCTCGCGCACGCGACGCACCGCGGCGCTCAGCGCAGCACCGCCCCGAGCTGCTCGCCCGCCGCGGCGACGATCCGGGCACGCACCTCGGCGACGTCCTCGGCCGTCAGGGTGCGGTCCGCGGCGCGCAGCCGCACCGCGAGCGCGACCGACTTCTTGCCCTCGCCGACCTGCGGCCCGGTGAAGACGTCGAACTCGCGCACCTCTTCGGCGAGCTCGCCCGCGGCCTCGCGCACGACGCGACGCAGCGCGGCGGCCGTGACGGTCTCGGCGACGATGAACGCGAAGTCCTCCTTCGCGGGCGGGAAGGACGAGACGGGCACGGCCTCGACCGGCTCGCGCGGCGCGGCCGCGAGGAGCGCGTCGACGTCGATCTCGAAGGCGACCGTGCGCGCTGGCAGCTCGAGGCGGTCGAGCACCTGGGGGTGCAGCTCGCCCGCGTGCCCGAGGAGCGTCCCGTCCGGGAGCGTCACGCGCGCGCACCGGCCCGGGTGCCACGGGGCGTGGTCGTCGGCCGAGAGCCCGACCTCGACCCCGACCGCGTTCGCGACGCGCAGCACCGCACCGATCGCGTCGGTGTGGTCCGCCGCGCGTCCCGGGCCGGCCCAGCCCGCGGGCTCACGCATCCCGACCAGGACGCCTGCGAGACGGCGCGGCTGGGGCGGGACCGCGGCGTGCAGCGCGGCAAGCTCGTCCTCGCTCGGGCGCACCGCGAGCGGCAGGTCGGGCGCGGCGGGCGCACCGGGCTCGGGCCGGGTCACCTGGCCCGCCTCGAACAGCGCGAGGTCGCCGAGCCCGCGCCCGACGTTGCGGCGCAAGGTCTCCAGGAGCGTCGTGAGCAGGTTCGTGCGCAGCTCGGGGTGCGTGTCCGCGAGCGGGTTCGCGAGCCGCACGGCACGCCTGCGGGCGTCGTCGGCGGGCAGGCCGAGCGCGTCGTGGGAGTCGGGCGCGACGAAGGGGTAGCTGAGCACCTCGACGAAGCCGGCCTCGACGAGCGTCTGCGCGACACGACGTCGTGCCTTCTGCTCGAAGGTCAGGCCGCGCCCCGCGGGCGCGGTCGGGACGAGCGAGTCGATCTGCTCGTAGCCGCGCAGCCGCGCGACCTCCTCGACGAGGTCGACGCCCGTCGACAGGTCCGGTCGCCACGAGGGCACCGTGACGTCCACGACGCCGTCCTGGGCTGGGCCCACCTCGGCCCCGAGGGACTCGAGGGTCTCGATGACCTCGGCGTGGGTGTAGGGCACCCCCACGAGGCGCGCGGGGTGGTCGAGGTCGAAGCGGACGGGAGCGGCCGGCCTCGTCTCGTCGACGTCGGTCACGGCGTCCTCGATCGTCCCGCCCCCGAGCTCGACGAGCATCTCGGCGGCGCGCTGCACCGCGACGCGCTGCAGGCGCGGGTCGACGCCGCGCTCGAAGCGCTTGGCCGCCTCGCTCGGCAGCTTGTGCCGCCGCGCGGTGCGCGCGACCGAGACGGGGTCGAAGTGCGCACCCTCGAGCAGCACGTCACGGGTCGCGGGACCCACCTCGGTCTCGGCCCCGCCCATGACGCCCGCAAGGCCCAGGATCCGCGAGCCGGACCCTGCGGGGCTGTCGGTGATGAGCAGGTCCTCGGGGTCGAGAGCACGCTCGACGTCGTCGAGCGTCACGAGCCGTTCGCCGGCCCGCGCGCGACGCACGACGATCGGTGCCGCGAGGGTCGCGAGGTCGTAGGCGTGCAGCGGCTGGCCGAGGTCGAGCATGACGTAGTTCGTCACGTCGACCGCGAGCGAGATCGACCGCATCCCGGCCTGCTCGAGACGACGGCGCAACCATGCGGGCGACTGTGCGGCGGCGTCGACGCCGCGCACGACCTGCGCGACGAAGCGGTCGCACCCGGGCACGCCGTCGATCGGCGCCTCGTCCGCGAGCTCGATCGCGAAGCCACCCCCGGCAGGGCGCGTCTCGGCGGGCGAGCGGGGCAGCCCGTGGTCGGTGAATCGCGCACCGGTCGAGAGCGCGTACTCGCGCGCGAGGCCGCGCATCGAGAAGCAGTAGCCGCGGTCGGGCGTGACGTTGACCTCGAGGACGGCGTCGCCCAGACCGAGGAGCTGCTTCGCATCATCGCCCGGCGCGGCCTCGAGCCCGAGCCTCGCGAGCACGAGGATCCCCGTGTGGTCCTCACCGAGACCGAGCTCGCGCGCCGAGCAGATCATGCCGTCCGAGACGTGGCCGTAGGTCTTGCGGGCCGAGATCGCGAAGCCGCCGGGCAGGACCGCACCCGGCAGCGCGACGACGACGGAGTCGCCCACGGCGAAGTTGTGCGCGCCGCACACGATGCCGCGCGGGGCGCCGTCGTCGTTGTGCGCGCCGACGTCGACCTGGCACCAGCGGATGACTTTGCCGTTCTTCTGCGGCTCGTCGACGTACTCGACGACCCGGCCCACGACGAGCGGGCCGCTCACGGCCGCGGGGTGGATCTCCTCGTCCTCGATGCCGACCCGCACGAGGTCCGCGGCGAGCTGGGCGACGGTGAGGTCGCTCGGGAGGTCGACGTGCTCGGCGAGCCAGTCGAGAGGGACGCGCGGCATGTCAGATCACTCCCTGGAACTGCAACGAGAAGCGGGCGTCGCCCTCGACGATGTCGTGCATGTCGGCGATGCCGTGGCGGAGCATGAGGGTGCGCTCGAGACCCATGCCGAACGCGAAGCCCGTGTACTCCTCGGGGTCGATCCCGCACGCGAGCAGGACGTTGGGGTTGACCATCCCGCAGCCACCCCACTCGATCCAGCCGGGCCCGCCCTTCTTCTGGGGGAACCACAGGTCCATCTCGGCGCTCGGCTCGGTGAACGGGAAGAAGCTCGGGCGCAGGCGGGTCCGCGCCTCGGGGCCGAACATCGCGCGCGCGAAGTAGTCGAGGGTGCCCTTGAGGTGGGCCATCGTGAGGCCCTTGTCGACCGCGAGCCCCTCGACCTGGTGGAAGACGGGGGTGTGGGTCGCGTCGAGCGCATCGGTGCGGAACACCTTGCCGGGGCACGCGACGTACACGGGGAGCTCGCGCTCGAGGAGCGTGCGGGCCTGGACCGGTGAGGTGTGCGTGCGCATCACGAGGTGCTTGTCGCCCTCGACGAAGAACGTATCCTGCATCTGGCGCGCGGGGTGGTCCTTGCCGAAGTTGAGGGCGTCGAAGTTGAACCACTCGGCCTCGACCTCGGGGCCCTCGGCGATCTCCCAGCCCATCGCGACGAAGACGTCGGAGATCTCCTCGCTCAGCAGCTCGAGGGGGTGGCGGGCGCCACGACGGTCGCGCTGGACGTCGAGCGTGACGTCGACCGCCTCGGTCTCGAGCTGGCGCGCGGCATGCTCGGCCTCGAGCACCGCGGTGCGCTCGGCGATCGCCGCATCGACCGCGGCGCGCGCCTGGCCGACGAGCCGGCCGGCCTCACCTCGGCGGGCGGGCTCGATCGTGCCGATCGCGCGGTTCGCGAGCGCGAGGGGGGACTTGTCGCCCGTGTGCGCGAGACGGGCGGTCTTGAGCTCGTCGAGGTCGCGGGCGGCGTGGACCGCCGCGATCGCGGCGTCGCGGGCACCGTGGACGGCGGCCTCGTCGAGCGGGGACACAGGGGCTGCGTTGGCGGACATCCGAGCCTTTCGGGCTTGTCTCGGGCCGTGCCACGTGGCACGGCCGACCGGCGTGGAGTCTAGTGCTGCCCGCCCGTGGGCCCGAACCTGGTCAGCGCGTCACGACGCGCGGCCCGCGGACGGGCCCGAGAAATCGCGTCCCGAGGTGCATGCGGCTCATCCTGGCACACCGGGTCCGTCCGGGTCGACGGCAATCCTCGCGAGGTCGGTGTAGAGCGGCCCCCCGCCTGCGCCCCGACCGGGCTCGCTGCGCACGAGCAGCACCTCGTGGGCGGTCCACCGCGGTCCGCAGTAGACCGCGAGCGCGTGCGCGACGTCGTGCGCGTGACCGCGCGGTCGAGACGTGCGCCGTCGTGCCCGCGGGTCGGGCAGCTGGCGACCGACCGTGAGGTGGGGGCGCACCCGTTCGCGCTCCTCGGCACGTCCGAGCACCTCGGCGCCCGCCTCGCGCGCCGCGCGGCACAGCTCGACGAGGCCCGTGACGTCCCCTCCGACGCCGACCCACAGGGTCCGACCCGAGAACACCCCCGCGCCGCGCAGGTCCACCTGCGGCGCGCGGCGCCCCGCGACGTGCTCGGCGAGCCGGTCCGCGAGCTCGCCGACGGCGCCGTCGGGCACCTCGCCGTAGAACGCGAGCGTCACGTGCCAGTTCTCGCGCACGGTCCAGCGCAGCCCGCCGGGCACCGCGGGCCCGGTCTCGAGACGGCCGACCGCAGTGAGCGCGGCCTCGAGGTGGTCGAGGGCGTCGTGGGGCGGCCTGACCGCGGCGAAGAGGCGCACGTCTCGATCATCGCCCACGCGGGTCAGCGTTGGGCGCGCGCGCTCGCGAAGAGGCAGACCGCGGCCGCGGTCGCGAGGTTGAGCGACTCGGCGTGCCCGCGGATCGGGACGCGCACCGCAGCGTCGGCAAGAGCAAGGTCCGTGTCGGGCAGACCCCATGCCTCGTTGCCGAACAGCCACGTCGTGGGTGCCGCGAGGTCAGGGGCGGACCCGCTGCCTGCGGTGTCGAGCAGCTCGTCGAGGTCGCGCTCGCCCCGCCCGTCCGCGGCGAGGATCGTGAGCCCGGCCCCGCGCAGCAGCGGGGCCGCGTCGGCGAGCTCGACCCCCGTGACGACCGGCAGGTGGAACAGCGAGCCCGCGCTCGAGCGCACGACCTTGGGGCTGTGCACGTCGACGCTCTCGGCGGTCACGACGACGAGCTCGGCGCCCGCGGCGTCCGCGGCGCGGATCACGGTCCCCGCATTACCCGGGTCGCGCACGCGCGCGAGGAGCGCGACGAGACGCGGGGCGCTTGCCGCGAGCGCGTCCTCGAGGCGCACCGGGACGATCGCGCGGACCGCGAGGACCCCTTGCGCGTCGGGGCTCATGACGCGGGCGACCTCGTCGCTCGCGGTGCGCACGCGCAGCCCTGCGGCGAGAGCGTCCTCGACGATCTCGGGGTGGCGAGCGTGGGCCGTCTCGGAGACGAACAGCTCGCGCACCCGCTCGGGGGCGAAGCGCACGGCCTCGCGAACCCCCTGGGGGCCCTCGACGAGGAAGGTCCCCGTGCGCCTGCGGGCCGAGGCCGAGGACGGCGAACGCCCGGACAGCGCCCGAACCGCCGCGACCCGCTCGGCGCGGGGGTTGGTCAGCTCAGGTGCCATCCGGGCGTTGCGCGAACCGCGTCTCAGGCCGAGACGGGCGCGTTGACGTCCTGCGGGAGGGCCGCCTTCGCGACCCCGACGAGCGTCGCGAACGCCGCCGGGTCGTTGACCGCGAGGTCGGCGAGCACACGGCGGTCGACCGTGACCTCGGCGGCCTTGAGGCCCTGGATGAAGCGGTTGTAGGTAAGGCCCTCGGCGCGGGCCGCGGCGTTGATGCGCTGGATCCACAGCTTGCGGAAGTCGCCCTTGCGCGCCTTGCGGTCGCGGTAGGCGTACACCATCGAGTGGGTGACCTGCTCCTTGGCCTTGCGGTACAGGCGCGAACGCTGCCCGCGGTAGCCCGAGGCCTGCTCGAGGACTGAACGACGCTTCTTCTGGGCGTTGACCGCCCGCTTCACGCGTGCCACGTGATGCTCCTTGGGGTTTCGGGGCTCGGATGCCGAGCCGGCGCGTCAGCGCCGACGGGTCACTTGCCGAGCAGCTTCTTGATCTTGGGGGCGTCCGCGGGGGAAACGACCTGGTCGCTCGCGAGGCGGCGCGTGAGGCGGCTCGACTTGCGCTCGAACAGGTGGCGACGGCCCGCCTGCTCACGCATGACCTTGCCGGACCCGGTGACCCGGAACCGCTTCTTGGCGCCGGAGTGCGTCTTGTTCTTCGGCACTGGCGTGCTCTCCTTCATCTCGCCCGGTCGCAGGTGCGGCCGGGGTGGCTCGTGGGGTCGAAGCCCCTGGTCAGGACTGGGTGCCCTCGGACTTCGGGGCGGCCTTCTTCGCGGGCGCGGGCTTGGGGGCGACCTTCGTCGCCTTCTTCGCGGGCGCGGGCTTGGGTGCTGCCTTCGCGGGGGCGTCGGCGGCCTTCGTGGCGGGTGCTGCCTTCGCGGGAGCGTCGGCGGCCTTCTTCGCAGGTGCCGCCTTCGCAGGTGTCGCCTTCGCGGGGGCGGCCTTCGCGGGGGCCTCGGCGGCCTTCTTCGCAGGCGCGGGCTCGGGCGCCGTCGTCGCGGGCTCGGTCGCGGCCGGTGCCGCCGCAGCCTGCTCGCCCTGCTCGTGACCGCGCGTGCGGGCGGGTCGCTTGCTCTCCCCCGACTGCTGCGCGGCGCGACGCGCCTCGGACTTCTTGCGCACGGGACCGAGCACCATCGTCATGTTGCGCCCGTCCTGCTTGGGCATCGACTCGACGAAGCCGAGCTCGGCGACGTCGTCGGCGAGACGCTGCAGGAGACGCACACCCATCTCGGGGCGCGACTGCTCGCGACCGCGGAACATGATCATGACCTTGACCTTGTCGCCCGCCTTGAGGAAGCGCTCGACGTGGCCCTTCTTGGTCCCGTAGTCGTGCGGGTCGATCTTGAGGCGGAACCGGATCTCCTTGAGAGCCGTGTTGGCCTGGTTCCGGCGCGCCTCGCGCGCCTTCATGTCGGACTCGTACTTGAACTTGCCGTAGTCCATGAGCTTCGCGACGGGGGGTCGCGCGTCCGGGGCGACCTCGACGAGGTCGAGGTCGGCCTCCTGCGCGAGGCGCAGCGCGTCCTCGACGCGGACGATGCCGACCTGCTCGCCGCCAGGTCCGACGAGGCGGACCTCGCTGACGCGGATCCGCTCGTTGATGCGGGGCTCGCTGATAGTGGGACTCCTTGGTGTCGTTCGGGGCCGCACGCACGAGAAAGGCCCTCGCACGGGGCACGTGTGAGGGCCTGGGCTCCGAGCGGTGCGCGAGCACCGGGGCCGACCGGGTGCCTTGCGGGGCCCCGGACGACCCGAACCGTGGACCCGGCCTCTGTCGCTTGCGCCGTCGAGACTCGGGTGGGAGTGGCCTCCACTTGTGCACCGACCCGCCCCCGCACGCGGGAGCGGACCGATCGGTCGGCGTCCAGGGTAGCAGGCACGCCGACACCACGCCCTAAACTTGATTGATTCAAGTTTACTGCTATACTCGACACGTGACCGACACCGAGCTGCTGCGCGCCGAGGGGCTGCGGGTGACCGCTCCCCGGCTCGCCGTCCTCGAGGCCGTCGGTGCCGCACCGCACGCTACCGCGGACCAGATCCTCACCGCGGTGCGCCGTGAGCTCCCGGGGGTCTCTGTGCAGGGGGTCTACGACGTCTTGCACGCCCTGACCGACGCCGGCCTGCTGCGCTGCATCGAGCCCGCGGGGCACCCCGCTCGGTACGAGCGCCGCACGGGAGACAACCACCACCACGTCGTGTGCCGCGAGTGCGGCGCGCTCGACGACGTCGACTGCGCGGTCGGCCACGCCCCGTGCCTCACCCCGTCGACGACCCACGGTTTCTCGGTCGACCTCGCCGAGGTCACCTACTGGGGCTTGTGCCCCGGATGCCGGACCGCCCGGGACGCCACCGCCTGAACCATCCAGCACGACCCCGGCGCGGGGCTCCCGCCCCACGCCAGAGCACCTGCCTGAAAGGAAACACCGTGTCGCAACACCTCACGACCCAGACCGGCGCACCGATCCCGAGCGACCAGCACTCGCTGACCACCGGGCCCGACGGCGTCACCGCGCTGCACGACCGCTTCCTCGTCGAGAAGCTCGCCTCGTTCAACCGTGAGCGCGTCCCCGAGCGCAACCCGCACGCCAAGGGTGGCGGCGCGTTCGGCGAGTTCATCGTGACCGAGGACGTCTCGCGCTACACCCGCGCGGCGGTGTTCCAGCCCGGGGCGCGGACCGAGACGCTCCTGCGCTTCTCCTCCGTCGCCGGCGAGCAGGGCTCGCCCGACACGTGGCGCGACGTGCGCGGCTTCGCGCTGCGCTTCTACACGAGCGAGGGCAACTACGACATCGTCGGGAACAACACCCCGATCTTCTTCATCCGCGACGCGATCAAGTTCCCCGACTTCATCCACTCCCAGAAGCGCCTGGGCGCCTCGGGCCTGCGCGACGCCGACATGCAGTGGGACTTCTGGACCAACTCCCCCGAGTCGGCCCACCAGGTGACCTACCTCATGGGTGACCGCGGCCTGCCGCGCACGTGGCGCCACATGAACGGCTACGGCTCGCACACCTTCTCGTGGATGAACGCCGAGGGCGAGCGCTTCTGGGTCAAGTACCACTTCAAGTCCCGCCAGGGCGTCGAGCCGATGAGCCCCGAGGAGGCCGAGCGCCTCGCGGGCACCGACGCCGACTTCTACCGGCGCGACCTGTTCGAGGCGATCGAGCGCGGCGAGCACCCCGTGTGGGACCTGTTCGTCCAGGTCATCCCGTACGAGGACGGCAAGACCTACCGCTTCAACCCCTTCGACGTGACCAAGACGATCCCGCACGCGGACTACCCGCTCATCAAGGTCGGCGAGCTCACGCTCAACCGCAACCCGCAGAACTTCTTCGCCGAGATCGAGCAGGCGGCCTTCTCGCCCTCGAACCTCGTGCCGGGGATCGGCATCAGCCCCGACAAGATGCTCATGGGCCGCGTGTTCGCCTACCCCGACCAGCAGCGTTACCGCATCGGGGCGAACTACAACCAGCTGCCGGTCAACATGCCGCGCGGCGTCGAGGTGCGCAACCACCAGCACGAGGGCCCCATGCGGTACCACTTCAACCCCGCCGAGACCCCCGTGTACGGCTCGAACTCGGTCTCGCCCGTCACGGCGGACGCGGCCCGCGCGGGCGAGGTGAACTGGGAGGCCGACGGTGAGCTGATCCGCGCCGCGCAGACCTTGCGTGCCGACGACGACGACTTCGGCCAGGCCGGGACGCTGTACCGCGAGGTCTTCACCGACGAGGAGAAGGCTCGCTTCCACGACGTGCTCGTGGGCCAGTACGAGGCCCTCACGGTCGAGGACGTCAAGCAGCGCTTCCTGCAGTACTGGACGAACGTCGACGCGGGACTCGGCCAGACGCTGCGCTCGCGCGTCGCGGCCGGTGACTCGGGCGCGACGACGACGCAGCCGCTCGGCGACAGCTGAGCCTGCAGCAGAACCAGCCGTGCGGCCGGTCGTGGGTCTGCCCCACGGCCGGCCGCTCGGTCCTGGGGGCGCGTGCGGGATGGGAGGATGGGGCCATGAGCGCAAGTGACGAGGCCGTGCGGGACATCGCCGACGTCGCGGCCGTCGAGGTCATCACGACGGCCGCTGTCCACCTGATGAGCGCCGCGGCGGTCAAGGTCGGGCTCGCCCCCGACACCGAGACCACCAAGGGCGCCGAGCTCATGGACCTCGACGAGGCACGCAAGCTCATCACGGCCCTCGCCGCGCTCGTCACGGGCGCGGCACCCGACCTCGGCAACCAGCACGCGCGCTCGCTGCGCGACGGGCTGCGCTCCCTCCAGCTCGCGTTCCGCGAGGCGTCCGTCGTCCCCGACCCCCCGGGCGAGGGCCCCGGCGAGACCTACACGGGCTCGGTCGTCTGATTCCTCCTATCCTGGGCGTGTGACGAGCAGGCCGAGCCACGCCGCGACGACCCCGGTCGACGACGGCGCCGACGACGCCCCGGCCGAGCCCACCGCGGCCACGGGGTCGGCCCTGTCCGCCCCGGACTCCCCCGACGCGCCGTCGGCGGACGACACCACGCCCCCCGAGCCCGCGCAACGCGCGTCCGAGACCGAGCCCACCCAGGCGTCCGAGGCCGAGCCCACCGAGGCGTCCGAGACGGGGGCGGCCGAGCACTCTGCGTCCCGGCGTCACCGGGCACGCCGTCGTCGCTGGGCGCTTCTGACCGTCCTCGTGGTGCTCCTGCTCGGCGCCTCGGCCGGCGGCGTCTACCTGTGGCGGGTCGCCGAGGCCTGGATCGAGCGGGACGCGCAGTGGCAGAGCCACAGCACCGAGCTCACCGGGACGATCGGCGAGGTCTCGCAAGAGCTCGAGGACACGAAGGCCGAGCTCGAGGTCGTGCGCGGCCAGCTCGACCAGGCTCAGCTGCGCATCAGCGAGCTCGCGGACGAGAAGGCGCGCCTCGGGGACGAGCACGCGGTGGTCCGCCAGCTCGCGGAGTACCAGGAGCGGGTCACGACGGCCGCGACCGCGGTGGTCGGGGCGCTCGACTCGTGCATCGCGAGCCAGCAGCGACTCATCCGCTGGTACGCCGAGACCCCCGAGCCCGAGCCCGAGGACCTCGAGACCTTCACCGAGCTGTCCGGCGCGCTCGACGAGGTGTGCAGCGCGGCCCAGGAGGCGAAGGAATCGCTCCAGGAGGAGCTCGAGGGATGAGGCGAGCCGCACCCGCAGCCCTCGTCCTGGCCCTCGCGGCCGGGTGCGCCCAGATCGACGTCCCCCAGATGCCCGAACCGTTCGAGACGGCCCCCGCGCCGACCGCGACGCTCGAGCCCGCGGCGCTCGACGACGAGCTCTCGCCCTACGGCTTCGACGTCGCCGAGCGCATCTCGGTACGCGTGCGCAACCTCGGCTGCTTCTCGCTGTCGACCGGCTCGGGGTTCGCGATCGGCGCGACGACGCTCGTGACGAACCGGCACGTCGTCGAGGACTCCGCCGAGCTCGCGCTGAGCACCTACGACGGACGCGACGTCGGCGTGCGCGCCGCGAGCATCGCCGAGCTTGCCGACCTCGCGGTCGTGCGCACCGACGGCGAGCTGCCCGCGGTGCCCGAGCTCGCAAGCGCCGACCCCGAGCGGGGCGACACGATCACGATCGTCGGCTACCCCCAGGGTGGGCGCCTCACGGCGACCGCGGGGCGGATCATCGCCCGCACGACCGACCCCCTCAACCTCAACCTCGGCGAGGTGCTCGTCGCGGACGCCGCGGTCGAGCCGGGCAACTCCGGATCGCCCGCGCTCGACCACCGCGGGCGGGTCGTCGGTGTCGTGTACGCGATGAACGCCGCGGGGCAGAGCTTCATCGTGCCCGTGAGCACGCTGACCGAGCTCATCGAGGACGACGCGGCCTTCATCGACGTCGAGCCCGGCTCGTTCGTGTGCGACTAGACCGCGTGGATGCGCAGCTCGAGCGAGTCGACCCGCTCGGCGACGACGCTCGCCGCCGCGAGCCGTGCGTTGACCTGCGCGAGCACCGCGTCGAGGCCCGCGCGGTCGAGACCCGAGTCGATCCCGAGGCGCAGCGCGACCTCGGCGCGTGTCCCGGGCAGCGCCTCCGCGGCACGCACCCCCTGGACCACGAGCGCCGCGACCGTGAGCTCGCGCGCGACCTCGGGGTCCACGGCCGGCTCCCCCTGCGGACCGGCCACGACCGCAGGACGCCACGGCTCGCCCTGCGCGAGCGCCCACACCGCGGTGCGGGGCACCTGGACGGTCACAGGGCCGCCCGGGTCCACCACGAGCAGCTCCCAGCCGTCGGTGACCGCGCTCGCCGCAGCCTGCCGGCCCAGGACGGGGACCGGCCGGGCGTCCGCGCGCCACGCGGCCATCGCCGCGACGCTCGAGAACACCGGGAGGACCTGACGACCGTCGGGAGCAGAGAGCGCGACGACGCCCGTCGAGGCCTCCCGGTCCACCGCGAGCCCCTCGACCTCCTCGACGACCTCGGCCTGCGCCATGACCGGGACGAGGACCCGCACGCGCGCGAGGGCCGCGACGACCCCGGGAAGGCCCGCGGCGCCGTCGTCGGCGAACCGCTCGAGGGCCGCGGCGAGCTCGGCCGGGGCCGAGCCGTCGTCGTCGGCGTACGGCGACGTGCCCGGGAGCTCCTTGCCCGTCACGGACGTCCGGCGACGTCGAGCGCCTCGGGGAGCGTGAACGCCCCCGCGTACAGGGCCTTGCCCACGATCGCGCCCTCGACCCCGAGCGGGACGAGCTCGCGCAGGACGCGCAGGTCCTCGAGGCTCGACACGCCGCCCGAGGCGACCACGGGGGCCTTCGTGCGCGAGCAGACCTCACGCAGCAGCTCGACGTTCGGACCGCGCAGGGTCCCGTCCTTCGTCACGTCGGTCACGACGTAGCGCGCGCAGCCGGCCGCGTCGAGCCGCTCGAGGACCTCCCACAGGTCCCCGCCCTCCTTGGTCCAACCACGCGCCGCGAGAGTCGTGCCCCGCACGTCGAGCCCGACCGCGACGCGGTCACCGTGCTCGGCGATGATCCGCGCGGTCCACTCGGG
This sequence comes from Micrococcales bacterium, assembly GCA_029267995.1. GTDB lineage: Bacteria > Actinomycetota > Actinomycetes > Actinomycetales > Cellulomonadaceae > JAAYZM01. The sequence goes on along the minus strand of JAJUHG010000026.1, from coordinate 798 downwards.
GTCCTCGAGCGCCGCGGTGCCGATGTTGACGCGCGTCGCCCCCATCGCGAGCGCGGTCGCGAGCGACTCGTCGTCGCGGATACCGCCCGAGAGCTCCATCTTGACGCCCTCGGCGACCATGATCGCGGTGACCTCCGCGAGGACCTGCGCGTTCGAGCCCCGCCCGAACGCCGCGTCGAGGTCGACGAGGTGGATCCACTCCGCTCCCCCCTCGAGCCAGTCACGCGCCGCGGCGAGCGGGGTGCCGTAGGAGGTCTCGGTGCCGGCCTCCCCCTGCACGAGGCGGACGGCCTGGCCGTCGGCGACGTCGACGGCGGGGAGCAGCTCGAGGCGGGTCATCGGTGGTCCTTCACGATCTCGATCCAACGGGACAGCAACGCAGCACCTGCGTCGCCGGACTTCTCAGGGTGGAACTGGGTCGCCGCGAGCGGGCCGTTCTCGACCGCCGCGACGAAGCGCCCCCCGTGCTCGGCCCACGTCACGAGGGGCGGGGTGCGCGGGGACTGCTCGAGGAGCGGGAATGAACGCGCCGCGTAGGAGTGCACGAAGTAGAACCGCTCGTCCTCGAGCCCCGCGAGCAGGCGCGAGCCCGCGGGCACCTCGACCGGGGACCAGCCCATGTGCGGGACGACGTCGGCCTCGAGCCGGTCGACGACCCCGGGCCACTCGCCGAGCCCCTCGGTTCGCTCGCCGTGCTCGATGCCCTCGTCGAAGAGCACCTGCATCCCGACGCAGATCCCGACCACGGGGCGCCCGCCCGCGAGGCGGCGGTCGACGAGCCAGTCTCCGCGGACCGCG
>JAJUHG010000025.1 GCA_029267995.1 Micrococcales bacterium | reverse complement strand
TTTTTTTTTGGTTTTTTGGGGTTTTAGACTTTTATGTGCGGGGGGTGTTTTATTTTTTTTTGGGGGGGGGGGGGGGGGCGGGGGGGGGGGTTGGGGGACCCCGGCCCCCGCGCCCGGCGGTCAGGTCAGGAGTCCGAGGCGTCGATCGCGCCCTGGATGTCCTCGACCATCTTGTTCCACGCCGCCTCGGGCTCGAGGCTGCCGGAGATGATGCCCGCCTCGGTCACGCCCCAGAAGCTCCACACCGAACCCATCTCGGGGATCGACGGCATCGGGACGGCGTCGGCACCGACCTCGCGGAAGCCCGCGGCGATCGGGTCGGACGAGACCTGGTCGGCCGCGGCGACGAGCGCCGGGGTCCGGTCGCCCGCCTCGTACAGCGCGACCTGCGCCTCGACGGTCGCCATGTAGTTGACGAGGAAGTCCGTCGCGAGCAGCTGGTTGGCGCTCTGGGCGTTGAGGTAGAAGCCCTGGACGCCGGTGAACGGCTGGGCCGGCTCGCCGCCCGCCGAGGGGATCGGGTCGATCGCGAGGTCGAGCCCCTCGAAGGACCCGAGCATCCACGGACCGCCGAGGATGTAGGGCGACTCGCCGTTCGCGAAGGCCTCGACCGCGATGTCGTAGGTGATCGAGGTGCTCAGCGTGCCGGCCTTGCCCTCCTTCGCGAGGAACTCGGCGAAGCGCACGCCGTTCTCGCCGCCGAGCGCGAGCTCGTTGGTGTACGAGCCGTCCTCGTTCTGCTTGAAGACCGGGGCGCCGAACGAGGTCTGGAACGGGTAGAGCGTGTAGCCGTCACCCGTCTCGCCGACCTGCACGAGGAAGGGGTACTTCGTGCCGGCCTCGAGGCCCTTGGCGATCATCTCGTCCCACGTCGCGGGCGTGGAGTCCGCGAGCTCGGTGTTGCGGATGATCGCGATGTTCTCGATCGCGTACGGCAGGCCGTAGACCTGGCCGTCGTAGGTGAAGGCGTCGAGCGCGACCTGCTCGAACTCGCCGGCCTTGTCGCCGAGCTCGATCGGGGCGACCACGCCGTTCGCGGTGAGCTCGCCGAGCCAGTCGTGCGCGCCGACCGTGATGTCGGGGCCCTCACCCGTGGGGACCTGGGCGAGGAAGTCGGGGCGGATGTCGTCGAAGTTCTTCTGGACGAGCTCGACGGTCGCGCCGGTCTCGGCCTCGAAGGTCGCGGCGGCGGCCTGGACGGCGTCCTGGCGGGTGTCGTCGACCCAGATGACGAGGGAGCCCGCGTCACCGGTCGGCTCGGTGGGCTCGGTCGTCGCGGTGTCGGTCGTCTCGGGCGCCGAGGTGGGGTCTGCAGGGGTGTTGCTCGAGCCGCAAGCCGCCAGCGTCAACGCCAGTCCGACTGCGCCAACGAGAGAGATGCTGCGTCGCATCGTTGTTCTCCAGAGGGGTTCGGTGGGGGCCACGGCGAGCGGCAGATCACACCGTCGCTGGCCTGGACAAGGCCGACGCTAGACCAGCATGTGGACGCCTTGCAAGTTGTTGCTGTAACTTTCAGGACACGGTTTCAGACAGGTAGAGTGGCGCCGTCCAGCCCTCGCGGGGACCACGAGACGAGGAGGTCAGGTGACTGACGCAGGCCCCCAGCCGCGCACCCGGCTCGCCGACCTGGCCGCCCAGGCAGGGGTGAGCACCGCCACCGTCTCGCGCGTCCTGAACGGCAAGCCCGGCGTCTCCCCCGCGGCCCGCCAGGCCGTCCTCGAGGCGCTCGACCTGCTCGGCTACGAGCGCCCCGAACGGCTGCGCATGCGCTCCCAGGGCCTCGTCGGGCTCATCGTCCCCGAGCTCACCAACCCCGTGTTCCCGCTGTTCGCCCAGGTCGTCGAGTCGATCCTCGCCGAGAACGGGTACACCCCGCTGCTGTGCGCCCAGGAGGCCGGCGGCACGACCGAGGACCAGTACGTCGAGGTGCTCCTCGAGCACAAGGTGGACGGCATCATCTTCGTCTCGGGGCTGCACGCCGACACGAGCGCGAACCTCGAGCGCTACCACGCACTGCGCTCCCAGGGCCTGCCGATCGTGCTCGTCAACGGGCACGCCCCCGACGTCGACGCACCGTCCGTCTCGTGCGACGACGTCGCCGCGCTCGACCTCGCCTTCCGCCACCTCGTCCAGCTCGGGCACCGCAAGATCGGGCTCGCGATCGGCCCCGACCGCTTCGTGCCCACGCGCCGCAAGGTCGCCGGGTTCACCGAGGCCTACGCGCGCCACCTCGGCGAGAACGACGCCGAGGAGCACATCGTCACGACGCTCTTCACCCTCGAGGGCGGGCAGGTCGCCGCGGGCGAGCTCATCGACTCGGGCCACACCGCGATCATCTGCGGCTCGGACATGATGGCCCTCGGCGCGGTCCGCGCTGCCCGCCAACGCAACCTCGCGGTGCCCGACGACGTCTCCGTGGTCGGCTACGACGACTCCCCCCTCATCGCCTTCACCGACCCCCCGCTGACCACGGTGCGCCAGCCCGTGCAGGGCATGAGCCGCTCCGCGGTCAGCGCCCTCATCTCCGAGATCTCGGGCCAGCCCTCGCCGAGGGCCGAGATGCTCTTCCTGCCCGAGCTCATCGTGCGCGGATCCACCGGGATCGCGCGCCAGTCCTGACCCCCACCCCCGAAGCACCAGGTGACTCCCCCATGACTACCCTCGACCCCGTCACGACCACGACCCTCGTCCACCGCGCGAGCGACTCCTCCGACTGGTGGCGCCACGCCGTGATCTACCAGGTCTACCCGCGCTCGTTCGCGGACGCCTCGGGCGACGGGATCGGCGACCTGCCCGGCGTGACCTCGAAGCTCGACCACCTCGCCCGGCTCGGTGTCGACGCGGTCTGGCTCTCGCCGTTCTACCGCTCGCCCCAGGCCGACGCGGGCTACGACGTCGCCGACTACCGCGACATCGACCCGCTGTTCGGCACGCTCGAGGACTTCGACGAGATGATCGCGAAGGCCCACCGCCTCGGCCTGCGCGTGATCGTCGACCTCGTGCCCAACCACACCTCCGACGAGCACGTGTGGTTCCAGGCCGCCCTCGCCGCCGGGCCCGGCAGCCCCGAGCGTGCGCGCTACATCTTCCGCGAGGGCAAGGGCCCCGACGGTTCCGAGCCGCCCAACAACTGGCAGTCGATCTTCGGCGGTCCCGCGTGGACCCGCGTCGAGGACGGCGAGTGGTACCTGCACCTGTTCGACTCCAAGCAGCCCGACCTCAACTGGGAGCACCCCGAGGTGCACGAGGAGTTCCGCTCCGTGCTGCGCTTCTGGCTCGACCGGGGCGTCGACGGCTTCCGCGTCGACGTCGCGCACGGCATGGTCAAGGCCGAGGGCCTGCCCGACTGGGACGGCCACGTCGCGATGGTCGAGGGCGCCGACGACGGCTCGACGGGCGCAGGCAACCAGGGTCCGATGTTCGACCAGGACGGCGTCCACGAGATCTACCGCGAGTGGCGCAAGGTCCTCGACGAGTACGACGACCGCATCCTCGTCGCCGAGGCGTGGGTCGAGCCCCTCTCGCGTCTCGCGCGCTACGTGCGCCCCGACGAGATGCACCAGGCCTTCAACTTCTCCTACCTCACGACCCTGTGGGACGCGACCGCGCTGCGCACGGTCGTCACCGCCTCGCTCGAGGCGAACGACGCCGTCGGCGCGCCGTCGACGTGGGTCCTGTCGAACCACGACGTCGTGCGACACCCCTCGCGCCTCGGGCTGAGCGTCCCTGGCTCGAAGCCCCAGGGCATCGGCGTGGGCGACGAGCAGCCCGATGAGGAGCTCGGCCTGCGCCGGGCACGCGCCGCGACCCTGCTCACGCTCGGCCTGCCCGGCTCGGCCTACCTGTACCAGGGCGAGGAGCTCGGCCTGCCCGAGCACACGACGCTCGACGACTCGCTGCGCCAGGACCCCGCGTGGTGGCGCACGGGCCACACCGAGCGCGGTCGCGACGGCTGCCGCGTGCCGCTCCCGTGGGAGGCCAAGTCCCCGGGCTTCGGGTTCTCCCCGACCGGCAAGACGTGGCTGCCCCAGCCCGAGACCTGGGACCGATACGCGCTCGACGCGCAGGTCGGTGTCGAGGGCTCGACCTACGAGATGTACCGCGAGGCGCTGCGCGCGCGTCGTGACCACCGGCTCGGCTCGGGCTCGCTCGGCTGGGTCGACGGCCTGCCCGGCTGCCCCGACGCGAACGTCGTGGCCTTCGTGAACCGCGAGGTGCTCGTGGTCGCGAACCTCGGGACCGACCCGATCGGCGTGCCCGCGGGGGCCGAGCTCATCATGTCGAGCGCCCCGCTCACCGAGGACGGCGCGATCCCGTCCGACACGACCGCCTGGTTCACGCTCTCGAGCTGACCCCTTCAGGGCCGGGACGCCGTCGCCGCCTCGTGGGCGGTCGTGGTGTCCCGGCCCTGGCGTCTCCCGGGATCTCGGCGGGGCCCGCCTCAGCCGTCCTGGCGTGCCCCGACGTGCACCGCGACCGCGGACCGCGCGGGCACCGTCACGGTCGCGTGACCGCCGTCGGCGACCTCGACGACCTGGCCCGTGCACGCGCCGTCGGCGAGCCGCCCCGCGACGACGTCGCAGTACGCCCCGGGCAGCAGACCCGTCTCGAAGGTCGAGGTGACGTCCTCGGCGTTGCCGTTGACGACGAGCCAGCCCCGCTCGCCGCGAGAGAACGCGACGACGCGACCGTCGACCTGGACCTGTGCGTCCTCGCCCGCGGGACCGACCGCGGCGCGCCAGCCGACGACGCCCGCGATCTCGGGCCACGCGTGCTGGCACACCCACTCCCCGTCCGCCCACGCCCTTGCGGGACCCGCGTCCTCGGGGCACGTCGCGGGCAGGACCGCGCCGGACCCGTCCTGCTCGGGACCCGCGTCGCGGTCCGAGAAGGCGTAGCCCGAGTAGACGATCGGCCGGCCGTAGTGCGAGGCGAGCATGAGCACGTTCGCGAGCACGTAGTCCTGACCGTCGGCGTAGCTGAGCGTCTGCCGGCCCCGTTCGGTGTCGTGGTTGTCGACGAAGATCCACGCCGCGTCGCTCGGCAGGTACGTCGCGGACCCCTCGTGCGAGCCAAGCTCGGTCGCGAGGCGCAACGCCCCGCCCTGCACGATCCCCTTGACGTCACGCCCCCACGCGAACTCCAGGACGTCACCGGCGCCGAGGTACTCCTCGGGCCGGATCGGCTCCTGGGGGCCCCGGATGACCTCGCTGAGCACGAGAGCCTGCGCGGGCAGGTCCGCGACGATCGCCTCGACGTCGGGCGGGGCCATGTGCTTCGCCGCGTCGATGCGCACCCCCGCGATGCCGAGGTCGACGAGGTCCGCGAGGTACTCGCGCAGCCGCGCGCGCACGGGCTCGGTCTCGGTCGCGAGGTCGGCGAGGTTCACGAGCTCGCACGAGCGCACCTCGACGACGTCGTCGTAGCGCGAGATGTCGTCGTCCGCGGTGAGCCCGCAGTGGTGGAAGTGACCCTCGGCGTCCGACCACAGACCCGGGTAGTCGTAGTGCGCGTAGCGCGAGCCCGCCCAACCGACCCCGGGCTCGTCCTGGCCGGTCATGTGGTTGACGACCGCGTCCGCGACGACGTCGACGCCGACCTCGGCGCACGCCGCCGTCATCGCCGCGAGCTGCTCGCGCGTCCCGAGGCGCGACTCGACGCGGTAGCTCACGGGCTGGTACACGGTCCACCACTGCTCGCCGAGCACGTGCTCCTGGGGCGGTGAGGTGAGCACCCACCCGTAGCCCGCCTCGGCGAGCGCGGGGCACTCGGCGGCGATCGCGTCCCACGTCCAGTGGAACAGCTGGACCCCGACGTCCTTCGCGGCGGCCGGTTCGGGGTGCTCGGCCCCTGCGGGCGTGCAGGCCGCGAGGAGACCGACGACGACGGCGCCCGCGAGCAGGCGCACGGCGAGGCGACGCAGCATCCTTCAGCCGCCCGAGGTGTCGAGCTCGGCCTCGCGGAGCGTGGCCCGGAAGTCCTCGTCGAGCTCGCGCGAGTCGAGCCACCCGTAGGGCAGGTGCGGCTGCTTGGGCGACCCCGCGCGACCGCGCGGGCCCTCGGCAGGCTCGCCCGGGTAGGGCTGGTCGAGGTCGAGCGTGGCGAGCAGCTCGTCGAGCTCGGTGAGCGTCGAGACGAGCCCGAGCGCACGACGCAGCTCCCCACCCACCGCGTAGCCCTTGAGGTACCAGGCCATGTGCTTGCGCATCTCGCGCAGCGCGCGGTCCTCCTCGCCGAAGTAGTCGACCATGAGGCGCGCGTGCCGGGCGATCGTCGCGGCGACCTCGCGCAGCCCCGGACGAATGCGCGCGCCGCTCCCGGAGAACGCCGCCGCGAGGTCGGCGAACAGCCACGGCCGGCCCTGGCACCCGCGCCCGACGACGACGCCGTCGCAACCCGTCTGCTCGACCATGCGCAGGGCGTCCTCAGCGGACCAGATGTCGCCGTTGCCGAGCACCGGGATGTCCGTGACGGTCTCCTTGAGCCGCGCGATCGCCTCCCACCGCGCCTCGCCCGAGTAGTAGTCGGCCGCGGTGCGTGCGTGCAGGGCGACCATCGCGACACCCGCGTCCTGCGCGACGAGGCCCGCCTCGAGATAGGTCAGGTGCTCGTCGTCGATGCCCATGCGCATCTTGACCGTGACGGGCACGTCGTAGGGCGCCGCGGCCGCGACCGCGCCGCGCACGATGCGCTCGAACAGCTCGCGCTTCCACGGCAGGGCCGCTCCCCCGCCCTTGCGGGTGACCTTGGGGACGGGGCAGCCGAAGTTGAGGTCGATGTGGTCGGCGCGGTCCTCGGCGCAGATGATCCGCACCGCCTCGGCGACCGTCCCGGGCTCGACGCCGTAGACCTGGACCGAGCGCGGGGTCGCGCCCTCGTCGTGGGTCACGATGCGCAGCGCCTCGGGGTTGCGCTCGACGAGCGCGCGCGAGGTGACCATCTCCGCGACGTAGAGCCCCGCGCCGTGCTCGCGGCACAACGTGCGGAACGGCGGGTTCGTCACGCCGGCCATCGGTGCGAGCACGACAGGGGTGTCGATGCGCCAACGTCCGAGCTGCAGCGGGGGCAGCACGGCCGCGGGTGCTCTCGTCGTCGGTGCGATGGTCATCAGGTCATTCTCGCGCACCGACGCCGACCTCACCCAACCGGCCGCTCAACCTCCCCGGGGCCTCGTGCGTTGTCCCCAGTGTGAGCCCCGTGACGACAGCCAAGACGACGCCGACGAGCATGTCGTCGTCCGCCCGGTAGGCGCATCGCCCGGACGCGACGCAGAGTTCACGGCGTTCGTGCTCGACCACCGCGCGACCCTCCTGCGCGCTACCTCATGGACCTCTCCGAGGCCGACGTCGCCGACGACCTGGACGTGAGCATCGGGACCGTGAAGTCCACGGCCTCCCGGGCGCTGGCAGACCTGCGAGTCGCCCTCGGTTCGCGCTACGCAGACCTGGAAGGCGGTGCGCGATGAGCACCACCCAGAACGAAGAGCTCTTCGCCGCGGAGCTGCGCGCCCTTGCGGATCTCGAGCAGCCCGCGCTCGACCTCGACCCTGCCGTCGCCCTGCGAGTTGGGCGGGTGCGCCGCCGCCGACTCGTGGCCGCGCGCTGCGTCGGGGCACTCGCCGTCCTGGCCGGCCTCGGTGTCGGCGTGGCGCAGCTGGGAGCGACGGGTCCGAGCCAGCGCCTACAGCGAGGCGAGCCGCGCCTTCCAGTAGGCCTTCCAGCGGTCTCGGGCCTCCATGGACTCGAGCCGCTCGTGCTGCACCGCCACGACGACCTTGCCGCCGTCCTTCGCGCTCACGGTCACCTGGACGCGTGAGCCGTCCACGAGCGCGCAGCGCCAGTAGCGCCACTTCTCGGTCGCGCTCACCGAGGGCTCGGCGTCGAACGGGACGCCGTCGAACGCGTCGTCCCCGGCGACGAGGGCGAGCCACCGCTCGAGGCCCGTGTCGAGGTCACCGGGGACGGTGCGGCTCGCGTTCGCGGCGAACTTCCCGTCCCCGGTCTGACCCTCGACGCGGCGGCCGACGGCCTGTTCGTAGTGGATCGCAACCGCCTGGGCCCACCAGCCGGTCGCGACGCCCTCCTCCTCGATCGCGCGCGCGAGCTCGGCGTGGTCGACCCGCTCAGCACCGATGCGCTCGAAGAAGGCGAGCCAGTCCGACCAGGACCGGCCCGTGCCCTTCTCGACGGCCTCCGTGCGCACCGCGGTCAGGCCCCCACGAGCCTCGCTGCGACGTAAGACTCGACCTTGTCGAGCGCGACGCGCTCCTGGCTCATGTCGTCGCGGTGGCGCACCGTGACGGCCTGGTCGTCGAGGGTGTCGAAGTCGACCGTGACGCACAGCGGGGTGCCGATCTCGTCCTGGCGGCGGTAGCGCCGGCCGATCGCGCCCGCGTCGTCGAAGTCGACGTTCCAGTGCTTGCGCAGCTGGGCCGCGAGGTCGCGCGCCTTGGGCGAGAGGTCCTCGTTGCGCGAGAGCGGCAGGACGGCGACCTTGACGGGTGCGAGGCGCGGGTCGAGCCGCAGCACGGTGCGCTTGTCGACCCCGCCCTTGGTGTTGGGTGCCTCGTCGACCGCGTAGGCCTCGACGAGGAACGCCATGAGCGAGCGGGTCAGGCCCGCGGCCGGCTCGACGACGTAGGGCACCCAGCGCTCGCCGCTCGCCTGGTCGAAGTAGGACAGGTCCTGGCCCGAGTGCTTCGTGTGCGTCGTCAGGTCGAAGTCGGTGCGGTTCGCGATGCCCTCGAGCTCGCCCCACTCGCTGCCGGTGAAGCCGAAGCGGTACTCGATGTCGACCGTGCGCTTCGCGTAGTGCGAGAGCTTCTCGGCGGGGTGCTCGTAGTGGCGCAGGTTCTCCCGGGCGATGCCGAGGTCGACGTACCACTGGGTGCGCTCGGCGATCCAGTACTCGTGCCACTCCTCGTCGGTACCGGGAGCGACGAAGAACTCCATCTCCATCTGCTCGAACTCGCGCGTGCGGAAGATGAAGTTGCCCGGCGTGATCTCGTTGCGGAAGGACTTGCCGATCTGGGCGATGCCGAACGGCGGCTTCTTGCGCGCCGCGGTCATGACGTTGGCGAAGTTCACGAAGATGCCCTGCGCGGTCTCGGGGCGCAGGTAGTGCAGGCCCGAGTCGTCCTCGACGGGGCCGAGGAAGGTCTTGAGCATCATGTTGAAGGCCCGCGGCTCGGTCCACCGGCCGCGCGTGCCGCAGCTCACGCACACGATGTCGGCGAGCCCGTTCTCCGCGGGGCGGCCCTTCTTCTCCTCGTACTCCTCGAGCATCTGGTCCTCACGGAACCGCTTGTGGCAGTTGAGGCACTCGGTGAGCGGGTCGGTGAACGCCGAGACGTGGCCCGAGGCGACCCACACGTCGTGCGGGAGGATGATCGAGGAGTCGAGGCCGACGACGTCGTCGCGACCGCGCACCATGGCCTGCCACCACTGGCGCTTGATGTTCTCCTTGAGCTCGGTGCCCAAGGGTCCGTAGTCCCACGCCGACCGGGTGCCGCCGTAGATCTCGCCGGACTGGAAGACGAAGCCTCGGCGCTTGGCGAGTGCGATGACTTCATCGAGGGTGCTGGCCACTGGTCCTGGTTCTCCTTCGTCGAAGTCGAGACCTGGCTGGCCTCGACGAACGGTCCAGGGTACCCGCCGGGACGTCCGCCTCGCCGGTTTGACCACGAGGGGCAGCCTTGATGAGAATGAGTCTCATGCTGAACAAGCGAGTGACCGTGACCGCTGCCACCGCACTCCTGCTCGCCGGCTGCGCGACGCCGACCTCGCCCCCCACGGACGGCACACCCCAGGTCCTCACCGCGCTCTACCCGCTCGAGTTCCTCACGCAACAGGTCGCGGGTGAGCTCGCGAGCGTCACGTCCGTCACGCCCCAGGGCGCCGAGCCGCACGACCTCGAGCTCGCCCCGGCCCAGGTGCGCGAGATCGGCGCGGCCGACCTGATCGTCTACATCGGCGGGTTCCAACCCGCACTCGACGACGCCGTCGCGCAGCGCCCTCCCCGCGCCGTCGTCGACGCGACCGAGGTGCTCGCCCTCTCCGAGGGCATCGGGCACGAGGACGAGGACGACGACGCCGGGCACGAGGACGACCACGATCACGCGCACCACGACCACGACGGCGACCCGCACTTCTGGCTCGACCCGACCCTGCTCGCGCGTCTCGCCGCCCCCGTCGCGGACGCACTCGCCGAGCTCGACCCGGACAACGCGACCACCTACGCCGCGAACGCCGAGCGCGTCGCGGCCGAGCTCTCCGAGCTCGACTCCGAGCTCGCGACCGGGCTCGCGACGTGCGAGCGCGACGTCGTCGTCGTCTCGCACGAGGCCTTCGGGTTCCTCGCCGAGCGCTACGGGCTCACGCAGGTCGGGCTCTCGGGGATCGACCCCGAGGGCGAGCCCTCCCCCGCCCGGCTGCGCGAGATCCGCGCCGTGGTTGCCGAGCACGACGTCACGACGATCTTCACCGAGACCCTCGTGAGCCCCAAGGCCGCCGAGGTCCTCGCAGCCGACCTCGGGATCTCTACGGCGCTGCTCGACCCCGTCGAGACGCAGGTCGACCCCGACGCCGACTACCGTGACGTCATGCGCTCCAACCTCGAGGCCCTACGCCTCGCCCTGGGCTGCGCGTGAACGTCCTCGAGGTGCGGGACCTGCGCGTCGACCTCGGCGCGCACACGGTCCTGCACGACGTCGACCTGACCGTGCGCGCGGGGGAGGCCGTCGCGGTCCTCGGCGCGAACGGCTCGGGCAAGTCGACCCTCGTGCGTGCCGTCACGGGGCTCATCCCCGTGCACTCGGGCACGATCGAGCTGTTCGGCACACCACTCGGCCCGAACGCCCCGATGCACCGCGTCGGCTACGTCCCTCAGCGTGTCTCGGCGACCTCGGGGGTCGTCGCGACCGCGGTCGAGGTCGTCCAGTCGGGGCTCCTGGGCAAGGGTCGCCTACGCCCCGGCAGGGACGCCACCCGCAAGGCCGTCGAGGCGCTCGAGTCCGTCGGTCTTGGCGCCGCCGCTCACCGCCCCGTGACCGAGCTGTCCGGGGGCCAGCAGCAGCGCGTGCTCATCGCCCGGGCGCTCGTGCGCGAGCCCGAGCTGCTCGTGCTCGACGAGCCGGTCGCGGGCGTCGACCTACCGAGCCAGGAGGCCTTCGCGCGGACCCTCACGCGCCTCGTCCGGGCGGGCACGACCGTCGTCGTCGTCCTGCACGAGCTCGGTGACCTCGCCGCGCTCGTCCAGCGCGCCGTCGTCCTGCGCGGTGGGCACGTCGCGCACGACGGCGCCCCTCCCCCCGCCCACCGGCACCACGCGGCACCTGGGCACGTCCACGTCCACCCCCACGACGACGTCACCGCCCAGGACGTGGGGGCCCCTGCCCTCGAGCTCGAACCATGACCGGGATCACCCAGATGCTCACCGACCCGCTCATGCAGCGCGCGCTGCTCGTCGCGCTGCTCGTCGGGCTCGCCGCGCCCGTGATCGGGACCTACCTCGTGCAGCGCAAGCTCTCCCTCCTCGGGGACGGGATCGGGCACGTCGCACTCACCGGGGTCGCGCTCGGCTGGCTCGTCGGTGCCGCGCTCGACGTCGTGCCGAACGACGCGCTCGCCGTGCCAGGCGCCGTGGTCGCCGCGGTCGCGGGCGCGGTCGTGATCGAGGTCGTGCGCGAGCGCACGCGCGGGGGCGGGGACGTCGCGCTCGCCCTGCTGTTCTACGGCGGCATCGCGGGAGGTGTGCTGCTCATCGGGATCGCGGGCGGCACGAGCGCGAACCTCGTGGGCTACCTCTTCGGTTCGATCTCGACCGTCTCGACGAGCGACGTCGTGCTGACCGTCGCGCTGTGCGCGCTCCTGCTCGGGGTCGGGCTCGGTCTGCGCCCCGCGCTGTTCGCCGTGAGCCACGACGCCGAGTTCGCACGGTCCACGGGCCTGCCCGTGCGTGCTCTCAACGTCGCGATCGCGGTGGTCGCCGCACTCACGGTCACGGTCGCGATGCGGGTCGTGGGGCTCTTGCTCGTGAGCGCCCTGATGATCGTCCCCGTCGCGGTCGCCCAGCTCGTCTCGCGATCCTTCGCCTCGACGATGCACCTCGCGATGGGGCTCGGGACCGCGGTGTGCGTCGTGGGCCTCGCAGTCACCTACTGGGTGCCCCTCGCCCCGGGTGCGACGATCGTGGTGCTCGCGATCGTCGTGTACCTCGTGGTCCTCGCCGCACGGCCGCTGTTCGCGCGCCGGTAGGCTGGCACGGTCATGGAAGCTCCAGTCGACGCCTACGGCCTGGGCGGTCTGCCCTTCGCGGGCGTGATCGCCGCGCTCTTCGGCATCGTCTTCGCGCGCACGCAGCTCTTCTACTGGCTGTCCCGCGGCGTCGCCGCCGGGACCTTCCGCCTCGAACGGGTCAAGAAGTGGGCCGAGAGCCCGGGCGTGCAGAAGGCGCTCGACCGTCTGCACCGCTGGGGCGCGCCCGTCGTGACGCTGTCGTACCTCACGGTCGGTTTCCAGACCGCGGTCAACGTCGCCGCAGGGCTCAGCCGCATGCCGTTCTGGCGCTACCTGCTCGCGATGGTGCCCGGCTGCGTCGCGTGGGCGTTCATCTGGGGCACGGTCGGGCTCGGGGCGTTCTACGCGGGGCTCGCGATCGCCGCGTCGGAACCGTGGGTCATCGCCGCCGCGATCGTCGCGCTGGTCGCCCTCGCGATCGCCGGGGCGATCGTCGTCAAGCGTCGTCGCGCGCGGGCGACGGGCCCGGACGACGACGCCGCGGTCCAGATCTAGCCCGTCACGACGACGCCGCGCCGGCGACCTCGTGCACGGACTCGTGCGCTCAGGCGCCCGTGTCGCTCGCGCCCGCGAGGTCGAACTCGTTGCCCTCGGGGTCGGCGAGCGTGACCCAGCCGAAGCCCTCACGGTGGTCGTGCCGGGCGACGATGCTCGCACCGAGCGCCACGAGCCGCTCGACCTGCGCGGCCCGCTCGCCCGCACCGGTCGCGAGGTCGAGATGCAGCCGGTTCTTGCCCGGCGTGGGCTCGTCGACCCGCTGGAACGCGACGCGCGCACCCGACTCGGTGTCGAGGATGACGAAGTCCCCGTTCGACCCGTCCGCGAGCTCACCGCCGAGCACCTGCCGCCACCACTGCGCGAGCGCGCGGGGGTCCCTCGAGTCGACTGTGACCATCGCGATGCGGATCATGCTCGGACGCTACGCCGAGGCACTGACACGCACCGTTCAGCGGCGCGCCTTGTCGACCGCGCCCCCGAAGCGGCGGTCACGCGCGGCGTAGGTCTCGATCGCACGCCACAGGGAGCGACGGTCGACGTCGGGCCAGAACTCGTCGAGCACGACGATCTCGGCGTACGCGGACTGCCACGGCATGAAGTTCGAGGTGCGCATCTCCCCGCTCGTGCGCAGGAAGAGGTCGACGTCGGGTAGGTCCGGCTCGTCGAGGAACCGCGCGACGGTCTTCTCGGTGACCTTCTCGGGGTCGAGCCGCCCTGCCGCGACCTCGCGCGCGATCGCCCGTGCGGCGTCGGCGATCTCGGCGCGCCCGCCGTAGTTGACGCACATCGTCAAGGTGCACGTCGTGTTGTGCCGCGTGAGCTCCTCCGCGGTCTCGAGCTCGTTGACGACCGAGCGCCACAACCGAGGGCGCCGTCCCGCCCAGCGCACCCGAACGCCCCACTCGTTCATGACGTCGCGGCGGCGCCGCAGCACGTCCCGGTTGAAGCCCATGAGGAACCGCACCTCCTCGGGCGAGCGCTTCCAGTTCTCGGTCGAGAACGCGTACGCCGAGACGTGCGTGACCCCGATCTCGATCGCCCCCGCGACGACGTCGAGCAACGCAGCCTCCCCCGCGGCGTGCCCGGCCGTGCGCGGCAGGCCACGCTCGTTGGCCCAGCGGCCGTTGCCGTCCATGACGATCGCGACGTGCCGCGGGATGCGTTCTGGCGGCAGCACGGGCGGCGTGGCACCCGAGGGGTGCGGCGGGGGCGGGACGGGCATCAGACCCTCTCGACGTGCGGGAGCGAGCGCAAGCGGCGCTCGAGGTGGAACTGGCTGTACGCGGCGACGAGCCCGCTCGCCTCGCGGCGGTGCCGCTCCTGGCTCGCGTCGGCGACCTCCCAGTCACCCGCGAGCAGCGCCGCGAGGAGCGTGACGGTCTCGGGCGCGGGGCTCGCGGCACCGGGCGGGCGGCAGCGCAGGCACACCGAGCCGCCGAGCGCGACCGCGAAGGAGTGGTGCGGGCCCGGCGCCCCGCAGCGGGCGCACTCCGAGAAGCTCGGCGCCCAGCCCGCGATCGCGAGCGCGCGCAGCAGGTAGGAGTCGAGCACGAGCGAGGGTGCGTGCTCACCCGCGGCGAGCGAGCGGACCCCGCCCGCGAGGAGGCGGAACTGCTGGAGGGAGGCCTCCCGCTCGTCGACGAGCCGCTCGGCCGTCTCGAGCATCACGGTGCCCGAGGTGTACATCGCGTAGTCCGCGACGATCGCGCGCGCGTAGGGCCCGATCATCTCGACCTGCGTCACGATGTCGAGGTTGCGCCCCACGTGCAGCTGGAGGTCGACGTGCATGAACGGTTCGAGCCGTGCACCGAACTTCGACGACGTGCGGCGCACCCCCTTCGCGACGGCCCGGACGACGCCGTGCTCGCGCGTGAGCAGCGTGACGATGCGGTCCGCCTCACCCAGCTTGTGGGTGCGCAGGACCACGCCCTCGTCCCGGTACGTCCGCACCTGACCATCCTCCCAGACCGGGAGGCGGTCTCAGCGGAGCGAACGGTTGACGGCGCTGATGATCGCCTTGAGCGAGGCCGTCGTGATCGAGGGGTCGATACCCACGCCCCACAGGACGTCGTCGCCGACGGCGCACTCGACATAGGCCGCCGCGGTCGCGTCACCGCCCTCGGACAGCGCGTGCTCGGCGTAGTCGAGCACCGAGACCTTGACCCCGTGGCTCGCGAGCGCCGCGACGAAGGCCGCGATCGGGCCGTTGCCCTCGCCGTAGAGCGTCACGGGCTCACCGCCGTCGGTGAGCTCGACCGTGAGGGTGTCCGGGCCGTGCTCGCTGCTCGAGGCCTGGGTCGAGCGCAGCGCGAACCGGCCCCAGGGCTCGAGCGGGGCGTCGTGCGGGGCCGGCAGGTACTCGTCGACGAAGATCCGCCACAGCTCCTCGGACGTGACCTCGGCGCCCGTCGCGTCGGTGTGCTCCTGGACGACCCCCGAGAACTCGATCTGCAGGCGACGCGGCAGGTCGAGGTGGCGGTCGGTGCGCAGCAGGTAGGCGACCCCGCCCTTGCCCGACTGGGAGTTGACCCGGATCACCGCCTCGTAGGTCCGACCCACGTCGCGCGGGTCGATCGGCAGGTACGGCACGGCCCACACGAGGTCGTCGACGGACTTGCCGGCGGCCTGCGCCTTGGCCTCCATCGACTCGAAGCCCTTCTTGATCGCGTCCTGGTGCGAGCCCGAGAACGCCGTGAAGACGAGGTCGCCACCGTAGGGGTGACGCTCGTGCACGGGAAGCTGGTTGCAGTACTCGACCGTGCGGCGGATCGTGTCGATGTCGGAGAAGTCGAGCTCGGGGTCGATGCCCTGGCTCAGCAGGTTCATGCCGAGCGTCACGAGGCACACGTTGCCCGTCCGCTCGCCGTTGCCGAACAGGCAGCCCTCGATACGGTCCGCGCCCGCGAGGTAGCCGAGCTCTGCGGCGGCCACGGCGGTGCCGCGGTCGTTGTGCGGGTGCAGCGAGAGCACGACGTTCTCGCGCTCGTGCAGGTTGCGGCTCATCCACTCGATCGAGTCGGCGTAGACGTTGGGGGTCGCCATCTCGACGGTCGCGGGCAGGTTGATGATGACCTTGTTCTCGGGCGTCGGCCCGAACACGTCGATCACGGCGTTGCACACGCGCAGCGCGTACTCGAGCTCGGTGCCCGTGAAGGACTCCGGAGAGTACTCGTACTGGATCTCGGTGTCAGGGATGAGCTCTTCGTACTTCTTGCACAGGTGCGCGCCGCTCACGGCGATGTCGAGGATGCCGTCCTCGTCGGAACGGAACACGACCTCGCGCTGAAGGATCGAGGTCGAGTTGTACAGGTGCACGATCGCGCGCTTGGCACCGCGCAGCGACTCGTAGGTGCGCTCGATGAGGTGCTCGCGTGCCTGCGTGAGGACCTGGATGACGACGTCGTCGGGGATGCGGTCCTCCTCGATGAGCATCCGCACGAAGTCGTAGTCGGTCTGGGAGGCCGAGGGGAAGCCGACCTCGATCTCCTTGAAGCCCATCTGCACGAGGAGCTCGAACATGCGCAGCTTGCGCTGGGGGTCCATCGGCTCGATCAGGGCCTGGTTGCCGTCGCGCAGGTCGACCGCGCACCAGCGCGGTGCGGTCTCCATGCGCTTGCTCGGCCAGGTCCGGTCGGGCAGGTCGACAGTGATCTGCTCGTGGAACGGGCGGTACTTGTGCACCGGCATGCCCGAGGGCTGCTGGGGGCTCGCGTCCGGGTTGTACCTCGTGGTCGTGCTCATCGTCGTGGTCCTTCGTCTCGTCCGGGTTCCTCGGCCGGCACACCAACCACCGCGGCGAGGATCGGCCTCAGAAGGCCTCGCCGCGGCGACGAAGGAGCAGCACGTGCTGCGCGGACGCGCGCATGGCCGCCATCCTAGCGCGCCGCCAGCCGGTCGGGGCCCGCCGTCTCACGGGCGCAGGAGCGTGATCCCCGAGGTCCCGTTGATGAACACGTGCCCGTCGGTCACGGTGAGCCAGCTTCCGGAGCCGACGTCGACGCGCCACTGCTCGGACCCCGTCCGCACGTCGAGCCCGCGGGCGAGGTACCCCTGACCGTCCCCCTCGTGCACGAGGAGCGTCGTGCCGTCGGTGCCCAGGACGTCCCCCGCAGGGACCGACCACTCCTCCTCGCGGCTCGAGATGCCCACGCTGCGGATCTTGCCGCGACCGCCCAGGATGACCGCGCCGTCGCGGATCGCACCGACCACGGAGCCCTCGTCACGGAACAGCTCCTCGCCGGTCCTCGGGTCGAGCACGCGGACCTCCTCGTTCACGAGAACCACGACGGACCCGAGCGAACCGTCGTCGACCGGCGTGGCCGGCCACCCGTACGCCACGCTGCGGACCCGTTGGCCGTCCGCGTCGTAGAGAGTCGTCTCGGCGAGCCCGTGGTCGGCGAACGCATAGCCACCCGAGGGCAAGAGCTCGACGTCCCCGAAGAACCAGGCCCCCGCACTCGCCTGCTCGGCGCTGCCCTCGTCGCGCGGTGCGAAGCGGTGCTCGATCACGACCTGGCCGCTCGCGTCGACGACCCACGCGTGGTCGCCGTGCACGACCAGCGCCGTGTCGTCGCGGACCGCGACG